>JBBSNC010000160.1:0-6311 GCA_038232855.1 Actinomycetales bacterium | reverse complement strand
GTGTGTCTCGTGTGGTGCGTGCGTGCAGGCTTGCCCAACCGACGCACTGACTGAGAAGTCGGTCATCTCCCTCGGTATGCCGACCCGCGTCGTCGACACCACCTGCGCCTATTGCGGAGTCGGGTGCAGCTTTCGCGCAGAAGTTAAAGACGAGATCGCACAGGACACGGCCGGGACAAAATCCAGCGTGACAACTGTGGTGCGGATGACCCCGAGTAAGGCCGGCGGAGCCAATGAGGGCCACTCCTGCGTGAAGGGGCGTTTTGCCTACGGGTATGCCAACCACGACGACCGGCAGATGCACCCGATGGTGCGCGACAGCATTGATGACGAGTGGCGTGAGGTCAGCTGGGAAGAGGCGATCGCCGCGGTCGCCACAGGCTTTAAGAAAGTCCAGGAGAAGCACGGTGTCGGCTCGATCGGTGCTATTTCGAGCTCCCGATGCACCAACGAAGAGGTGTATGTCGTCCAGAAAATGGTGCGCACCGCTTTCGGCAACAACAACATCGACACCTGTGCCCGAGTTTGCCACTCCCCGACGGGGTATGGCCTCAACCAGACCTTCGGCACCTCAGCTGGCACGCAGGACTTCGCCTCCGTAGAGGAGACCGACCTGATCTTGCTGATCGGGGCCAACCCGACCGACGCGCACCCAGTCTTCGCCTCCCGGATGAAGCGAGTGCTGCGCCGGGGTGCCGGGCTCATCGTGGCTGACCCTCGCGCCATCGACCTGGTCCGTAGTCCGCACGTTCAGGCACAGTTCCATCTGCCGCTGTTGCCTGGCAGCAACGTGGCCTTCATCAACGCGATGGCGCACACCATCGTCACTGAGAACCTGCACGACAAGGCCTTCATCGAGCAGCGATGCGAAGACGCTGAAAGCTACCTCTCCTTCATTGCGGGCGAGGAGAACAGCGCCGAGGCGACGGAGTCAGCGACCGGCATACCAGCTGAGCAGTTGCGCCTCGCCGCACGGGCGTATGCCGCTGCACCGAACGGCTCGATCTACTACGGCCTAGGGGTCACCGAGCACAGCCAGGGCTCCACGATGGTGATGGGGATGGCGAACCTGTCCATGCTGACCGGCAATATTGGCCGCCCCGGAGTCGGGATCAACCCCCTGCGTGGACAAAACAACGTGCAGGGCTCCTGCGACATGGGTTCCTTCCCGCACGAACTGCCGGGTTATCGGCACATCGCGCTGGACTCAGTGCGCGACATCTATGAGTCGCTGTGGGGCGTCAGCCTTGACCCTGAGCCTGGGCTGCGGATCCCGAACATGTTTGACGCTGCCATTGGCGGCTCCTTCAAGGGAATCTTCGTGCACGGCGAAGACATCGCCCAGTCCGACCCGAACCTCAACCACGTCCGCGCAGCACTGGGCTCGATGGAACTCGTCGTCGTCCAGGACCTCTTCCTCAACGAAACTGCGAAGTTCGCGCATGTCTTCTTGCCGGGCAGCAGTTTCTTGGAGAAGGACGGTACGTTCACCAACGCCGAGCGCCGGATCAATCGGGTGCGACCGGTGATGCCGAGCGCGGTCGGCAAGGATGAGTGGCAGGTCATCTGCGATGTCACCACTGCCATGGGCTATCCGATGGACTACGACAACGCCGGACAGATCATGGACGAGATCGCTTCGACCACCCCGACCTTTGCTGGCGTCTCGTTTGCCCGGTTGGATGCCGAAGGATCGATGCAGTGGCCGGTCAACGACAAGGCACCGAACGGCACGCCGACCATGCACGTCGACGAGTTCGTGCGCGGCAAGGGCCGATTGATGCCGACGGTCTTTGTGCCGACGACCGAGACCACCAACCGTCGCTACCCGCTGATCCTGACGACGGGCCGCATCCTGAGCCAGTACAACGTGGGCGCGCAAACCCGTCGCACGCCCAACTCGACCTGGCATCCCGAGGACATCCTGGAGATCCACCCGGCTGACGCCGAGCCGCGGGGCATTCGCACGGGTGACCGTGTCGAACTGTCCAGCCGGGTAGGCACTACAGCGCTTCACGCTTTGGTGTCCGAACGGATGCAACCCGGCGTGGTCTACACGACCTTCCACCACCCGGTGACTGGGGCCAACGTCGTGACCACGGAAAACTCCGACTGGGCGACCAACTGCCCGGAGTACAAGGTCACCGCCGTCCAGGTGGGTGTCGCCAACGCTGGCGAGCGGCGCCACGACGTCGTCGGAGCCCATGCCGGTGACAGCGTCGACATTGGACAAACCGAGTCGCATGGCCTGCTGCAGGATGCCGGGCAACGATGAGCGACTTGCCGTCCGAGATCCGGATGGGTCATGACATCGCCCGTCATCTCGCGCACCTCGAGCCTGACGTTGCCAGCGAGCAGATCGCCACGCACCTGCGCAAGTTTTGGCCGCCCAGGATGCGAAAGGCTCTCGTGGAGCGCGTCCGCGAGGGTGACGAACGGCTGGATCCCCTGTTGGTCAGCGCTGTGCAGCACTACATCGCCGGGGACATCGACCGCGCTGAAGTTGCCGAACCCTCGGGGGGTTAAGCTGTCGTAAGCGGGGTCCCGCGGGGGTATGCCAGAAGAATTAGAGCCTGGTGAGGATGAAGATCACGAGGGCAATGACGAGCAAAACGCCGACAATGGTCCAGATGTTTATGCCGCGCATTCGAGATCTCCTTTGATAGGTCGTGTCCTGACGGATGTCGCCAGACATGTGGCTGGAATTATACATAAATCGATCCCGGGAGCATGACCGACAGTGGGTGAGCCTATTCGCGCTGGTCAGGGTGAGGGTACACCCCCAGGGGTGACTTGCCCCCATGGAGGATGTCACGTCGTGACGATGTCGTTTCCAGCAGGTCTTGAGCCTCCAGCCAGCGGATGAATGCGGACACCTCGCTCCGCAGTGGGCGTGTGTCATCGGGGCGAAGACAGTAGTGCGCTTGGCACATGGGGACTGCCTCGATCGTCAAACACCGTGGCGTGTTTCAGGGGTTCTACTATTACCACCACACGGGCGAGAACCCGAAAGCTCGAGACCAGTGCAGAGATCACCCGGCAGCGGAACCGAGTCTGATCACATGGCCAAGGCTGAGTGACAGGCAGGCTACTCCGGTATCCACCATGAAGGCGTCCGCGCGGATTTGCTGGTGCGCCCTACCGATGTCGGCAAGATGTCGTTCGGCCCGGGTCTGCACGCTGACCAGCGCGGCACGATCGACCGCCAGCACCTCCCTGAGATCGTCGAGTGTCTGCCATAGGCGCGATTTGCCCATCACCCCGGCGGACAACATCTCCAGTTCCAACACGGGAGTAGACGGTGAACCACTTATCAGCCGACCGTTCAGCTTGAACCGGCCGACGAACTCACCGAGCCGAGCGCCGGCCTGTTTGTACCGCCCCGGGCTGAGGTCCATCTGCTCGACCAGAGCAGACACCCACTCCTACTCTTCGCCGACCTCAGCGTGCAGGCGAGGAACGAGCGCCGCAAGGGCAGGGTCCGCATAACCCTTCATCTGTTTGAGCCGGTGCATCACGCCACGGGCGCCGGCCTGATGGTCGGCGAGATAGATCTGCAACAGGTGGGTATCGAGGTTGGTCACATCACCGGTCATGGTGTCCGTCCGTTCGTGAGTCTCGGAGCCGCCGTGAGATTGCTGGTCATCTCCCTATCGCTTCCAACAGGTAACCATCGAAGCGGACCAGCCCACGATCAGCGAAGTCTTCAAGCCAACCGATCATGGGCCACTGACCCCAGCGGCGGTAGAAGATGTTCGCATTGCGAATGATCGCCTCCAGGTGCTCCACCGGCGGCGAGGAGACGCAATGGTGCTGGTGGTAGGCGTCTGCCCCACCGACCCAGACGAGATCGACCCCAGCGGCCCACGCCATCCAGCCGAAGTCTGTGTCCTCCCCGCCATAGCCAACGTACTCCTCGCAGAAGCCGCCTACGCGGGCCCAGGTTGCGGGAGTCAGCGCAGCGCTGAGGGACCAGAACAGGTTGTGGTCGCCGCCGGAGTGCAGTTCGCCATGCCGGGGTGCTGGACGGGCGGGGTGCGGATCGCGCAGTTCGCTCAGCCAGGCTGGCCGGGTTGGAGGCACCACCCACCTGGGGAGATACGTCACCGGTCCACACAACAATGCCGGGCCGCACTCGCGGGCCGCTTCGGCATACCTGGCCAGCGCATCTGAGCCCAACACACAGTCCACGTCGAGCAGCACGACGAGGTCGGCCCCGCGCGCCAGGGCGTGCCGTACGCCCATATTGCGCGCCGCAGCGAGCGGTAGCCCGAGTTCGTGCGAGGACAGCGAAAGCACATCAACACTTCGATGGCCACGGTGAGCCTCGACAACGCGGGCCACAGTGCGGTCGTCAATAGCGACGACGATGTGCGGGCTGTGCGGATCTGAGTGAGACAGCAGGCGCAGTTGATGCGCCAAGTGGGTATGCCGACCCTGGACAACGGTCACGATGCAGGTTTCATGCATGGGCCACCTGCTCAATGACATCCGCTGCCCGGGTGCCGGCCTGATCGGTGCGCCACCTCGACCACTGCGAAGGCTGCTTGACCGCGTCGTCGATCGCAGCCGCCCACGCCATCGATGAGGGGTCAGCAACGCCGAGGCTTGTGGCCAGGTGCAGGCGCCCGAGTTCGGAGCCCAGATGGTGTTGCTCGGCGTGTGGTCGCGGCTGTGGGTCGAGCACGGCAGGCACGTCCATCGCGGCGATGTCGGCGATCGCATTCTGCCCGCAGTGTGTGACCACGACTGTGGCCCGATTCAGCAGCTCGGTCAGGTCGCCGATCCAATGCGCACCACCTGCCTCGATCCACTGCATCCGCGGCTCGGCGGCCTGCAGTGTGTCAAGGAGGCCGCTGCGCACCGACCCGGCCCGGCCGCTCAAGATGACGGCGAGGTCGCGGCGCTCCCGGTGGTCGCGGCGCTCCCGGTGGTCGCGGCCCTCCCGGTGGTCGCGGCGCTCCCGGTGGTCGCGGCGCGCGGTGAGCCCGGAGATGCCCCCGGTGAAATGCGTCTTGTCCGCGAAGGGCTGGATCGCTGGGCAGGGCTGTGCCTCAGCCGGCCACGGGGCCAAGATGGCGGTCGCGCAGCGAAAGGCCAGCGTATGGGCGTCGTCGCTTCGATCTCCCGGTTGGGCGATGACTACCGTAGGCACCCCCAGCAGGCGTATACAGACGCTCACCTCGACAGAGACATCGACCACCACGGCCTGTGGGGCGTTGGTCATCACCCACCGTGCGATGGTGCCCATCCGGAGGGTGTAGCCAGGGTGGCGCAACGGGGACCAGTGCAATGCGCCTGTCGCGCCGGGATCGTCATAGGGGGCGGAGCCTGTGTCATCTCGGGGCAGCGGCACCCCAGGTGTGCCACGCAAATCGGAGCCCAGCAAGACCACCTCAAGTCCCCGAGCCCGCAGCTCAGAGGCGACGACTCGGGCCCGAGTCAGGTGACCAGCGCCCACGTGGTGCACGTAGTAGCCAATCACCATCGAGCCATCACCTCCCGATAAACCCGCTCGTACTTGGTGGTCATCACCCCGAGCGCGAACCGGCTTTGTGCACTCGCGCGCACCCCTGGGCGCGAGAGGGACGTGGCCTCCTCGACGGCACCCGCCAAGGCGCCTGAGGTGTTGGCGTCATCGGAGGACGGGTTGACCAGGACACCCATCTGTCGGTCGACTACTTCGCTGAGGCCGCCACGTCGCAGACCCGCGACCGGGGTTCCGGTTAGTGCCGCCTCAACGGCCACCAAGCCGAATGGCTCCTCCCATCGCGGCGTCATCAAGAGGACAGCACTGCTGCCGACGGCTCGGGCGGTGTCGGCCTGCGTCAGGTGTCCCGCATAGCTGATGTCGTGACTCAGCAGCGGGCGGACGCGAGCCTCGAACCAGTCGCGGTTACCCACCGGGCCGACGAGCTGGAGGGCCCGATCAGCGCGTTGTGCTGCCGCCACGGCCAAGTCCGCCCCCTTCTCGGGGACGAGTCGGCCAACCCATACGGCGTCCTCGCCGCCTTCGCCCGGACAGAACCGGGACTGGTCTACCCCATTCGGTATGACGAGCGCTGGGCTGGGCAGGCTAGTCCACTCGGCAGCCAGCGCAGCGCTGACGGCGACGAACGCGCTGCGGGGGTCGCACAGGGCAATACCCAACTCCATCCACGGGAAGGGTGGCGTGTGCAACGTCGTGACAAGGGGTAGGTCGATGGCCCCACTTGCGGCCAACGGCAACTGGTGGAGCGCATTGTTGTGCACCACGTCGATGTCGGTTCGACGCCGGATAAGATCGTCGATCACCGCGAGGAAGGCGTGTT
>JBBSNC010000159.1:0-6397 GCA_038232855.1 Actinomycetales bacterium | reverse complement strand
CCATTGTCGATGACGGCTTCGGCGGATGTGATCTCTGGACCCTCCATGGGTCCTCCTTATCTCTGGTGCTCAGCTCGGGGCATCGTCGTTGTGCCCGGCTGCTCTAACGCGTCGAGCCGTGGTGGTACCAGAGGCTCGACAAACGCGCAGAAGCGACCCTCGACATGTGTCGAAGGTCGCTTCTAGGCGAAAATCAGCGGCGTAGGCCGAGTCGCTTGATCAGCGAACGGTACCGCTCGATGTCGGTGTCGGCCAGATAGCGCAGCAGACGCTTGCGCTTGCCGACCAACAGCAACAGCCCGCGGCGACTGTGGTGATCGTGCTTGTGCTCACGGGAGTGTTCGGTGAGATCGCGGATGCGCTGGGTCAGCAATGCGACCTGCACTTCCGGCGAACCGGTGTCACCCTCACTCGTGCCGTATTCATCCATGATTGTCTTCTTCACAGCGATGTCCAGCCCCATGGGCGACTCCTTTGATCTCGTTGCGCGGCGCGCCTGGGCAGATCCACCAGGGCACTCTCAATCCGCGGCCGTTCGAACGGCAGCGCTCAATCTATCAGTGCGCCCTCCCCGCCCATAATCTAAGCAATAGTAGGCACCATGACTTTTGAAACCTTCAACGAAGACTGGCAAACAGGGCTATGCGTTGCCGCCCACCCGGACGACCTGGAATACGGCTTGGCTGCCGGCGTCGCTCGATGGATCGCTCAGGGCAAAACAATCACCTACCTGCTGGCCACCAGCGGCGAAGCTGGGATCGACTCCCTTCCGCCCGTCGAGGCCGGGCCGTTGCGGGAGCAGGAGGAACGTGACGGCGCATCAAAGGTGGGGGTCGAGGTCGTGGACTTCCTCGGTATGCCGGATGGTTCCCTGATGTACAGCCTGGCGTTGCGCAAAGCGATTGCCGCGGCGATCCGCGGCACCCGCCCCGATGTCGTGTTCGCCCTCACCCACCGCGAGCAATTCGCGGGCGGCGGCCTCAACCAGGCCGACCACCGCGTCGTCGGCCTGGCCACCCTGGACGCCTGCGCCGACGCCGGCAACCGCTGGCTCTTCCCCGAGCTCATGGACGAAGGACTCGACCCGTGGCCAGGCGTGAAGCAACTGTGCTTCGCCAACTCCGCCCGGCCCACCCATACCGTCGATGTCAGCGACACATTCGAGGACGGCGTCGCGTCCCTGGAGGCGCACCGCGAATACCTTGAGGCGCTCGGGTCGGACTACCCCGCCCCGCGCGACTTGCTACAGATGATCCTGGGCTCAGCCGACCGAGAGGGCCTGGGCGACTACACCCTCGGCATGGAGGTCATCCAGCGCTGACGCTTGCCGCGCTCGCTATCGCTCGTAGTGGTAACGAGCCTGCAAGATCAACAGATCTGTTCCCTCGACCCGGTACACGATCCGGTGCTCATCGCTGATCCGCCGAGACCACGCCTGCACCCCATATCGGAGGCGTTCCGGCTTGCCGATGCCTTCGTAGGGACTTGGACACATGTCATCGATGAGTCGGTTGATGCGCTTGAGCGTCGCTCGATCCTGGGTCTGCCAGTACCGGTAGTCCTCCCAGGCCTGGGGCGCGAAGACGACAATCACTCCCGGTCCAACTCGCGAACCCGCCCTTCCCCATCGCGAAGACTGGCATCAGCGGCCAACAGCCGTCGGGCGTTTTCTGGCGACCTGAACAGGTATGCCGTCTCTTGCAGCCCCTCGTACTCTTCGACTGACAGCAAGATGGCGTGGCCGCGCTTGGACGTGATCTCGACCGCTGTGTGGTCGTCGTTGACCTGCTCGATCAGTGGAAACAGCGTTCTACGTGCCTCGCTCGCCGTGATCGCCATGAGTCCCTCCGGTTGTATCGGTACCGCATATTGTACCAATAAAACGGCGCGTATGGATCAGGTGCGGCGCTGGCAGTTGGCGCACCAAAAGAGGTTGCGCCCAGCGACCACTGCGGTCTTGATGGTGGATCCGCACCGACGGCACTCCTCCCCTGTGCGTTTATATGCGTAATACTGACGCGGTCCGGGCCGAGGCGCACCCCCAGATGTCAGCTGAGCCTGGACCTTCGCGACCTGTGACTCCTCGGTGATGATCCGCTTGGTTGCCACACCCAACGGCATCAAAGTGACCAAGTCATCCCACATCGACTGCCAGGTATGCCGTTTGATCCGCTTGCCCGCAAACATCGGCCCCACCCGGTGGCGGAAGAGAACCTCGCTTCGATAGACGTTGCCCACCCCGGCGAGCACCTTCTGATCCATGAGCAACTCGGCGATGCCGCGGCCAGAGCGGTGGATCATCGCCCACGCTCGGTCGGGGTCGGCCTCAGCCCGCAGTGGGTCGGGTCCTTGGCGGGCCACGACCGCGGCAACCTCTTCAGCCGTCAGCACTGCGCAGATGATCGGCCCGCGCAGGTCAGCCACAGCCGATTCGCTCTCGATCCGCAGCCGCACTTGACCCCGCACCGGTGGGGCGGGCTCACCCGGCTCGATAGCGCTGACCAAGAACTTGCCGATCAGCCCCAGATGCACGTGCAACCTGCGGTCGCCTTCGAAGTCCACGAAGAGATGCTTGCCCCACGCGTCCGCCCGTTGGAGGACTTGCCCATCGAGCAGTGCGGCACCATCGGCAAAGCGCAATTGCGGGCTGCTCACCATGGGGGCAGTGCCGACGAAGGCGTTTCCGAGATCTCGCGCAAGGGCATGGATCGTGTGACCTTCCGGCATACCTCCATTGTGGCCACCCTCCCTAGAGGCCAGCGCGGCGGCCCGCAAACCCGCAGCCTGGGCAAGGTCATGCGCCCAAGTCAGGGGAAATCGCCGCCGAAAACGCGCATAACCTTGCCCAGGCGGGAAAAGGGGGTTAGCCGGTGTTTCGCAGACCAGCAGAGACACCGTTGACGGTGATCAGCAAGGCCCGCTGCAACTCGCTCTGGTCGGCAACGTCACCGTCGGCACGAAGTCGACGCAACAACTCGACCTGCAAGTAGGAGATCGGGTCCAGATACTGATCCCGGACCGCGAGTGAGCGCTGCAACGTCGGCTGGTCATCCAACACATCGTCGAGGCCGGTCAATCGGCGCAACTCGGTCAGCGTGAGCTCGAACTCGGCCCGTATCGCGTCAAAAATGTGTTGCAACTCCTGCGGCACAAGCGTGTGCACGTAGTGCGCCGCGATGTCCAGATCAGTCTTAGTCACGGTCATCTCGACATTGGAGATCAAGGCGGCAAAGAAGTGCCACTGGTCCAGCATGACCTCCAAGACCTCGCCGTGCCCGGTTTCTCGGGCCGCCTTCAACCCTGAGCCCACCCCGAACCAGCCGGGCACGATCTGCCGAGTCTGCGTCCAGCCGAACACCCACGGGATTGCGCGCAGCCCGTCCAGTCCTTGCCCGGTGTCGGGCCGTTTGCTGGGCCGCGAGCCGATATTCAGCGCCCCGAGTTGGTCTACGGGTGTGGCCGCCACGAAGTATGCCGGCAGATCCGGGTCGTCGATCAACGCCCGGTATGCCGCAAATGCCGAGTCGCTAGCGAGGTCCATCACCTCGTCCCATTGCTCGATCTGCTCCGCCGGGTTGCGGGGCTCGACGTGCAGCGTGCTCGCGCGCAGCACCGCGGCCAGCGACAGCTCGAGGTTTTCGTGTGCCAACGCAGAGAGGGAGTACTTGTCGGAGATCACTTCGCCCTGCTCGGTGAACTTGATCTCACCCTCCAGCACGCCAAACGGCTGAGCCAAGATCGCCTCATACGTGGGGCCGCCGCCGCGCCCGACCGACCCACCCCGGCCGTGGAACAACCGTAGCCGTACATCGTGCTTGGCGGCGACGTCGCGCAAGGCTCGCTGAGCCTGATGGATGCCCCATTGGCTGGTCATCACCCCGGCCTGCTTGTTGGAGTCGGAGTAGCCGAGCATCACCTCCTGCACGTCTCCGCGCAGCCGCACCAACTTTCGGTATGCCGAGTCGCTGAGCAGCGTGTCAACGAGGTTGGCGGCAGCGTGTAGTTCGTCGATGGTTTCCAGCAGGGGGGCAAACCCGATCTTGGCGAAACGGCCCGTGCCATCGGCCTTCCCGTGCAGATCGATCAGTCCAGCCTCGCGGGCCATGACCGCGGCCGCCAAGACATCGTCTGGCCCTTGGGTCATCGAGATGATGTAGGTCTCGATCACGTCCGGCCCGTAGGTCGCCAACGCGTGGCGGATCTCGTCGAAGACCGCCAGGGTCTTCGGACGCTCGGCGGCAGGAGTCAGCAGCGGGCGCTGCGAGCCGAGCTCGTGGCTGAGCACCCGCATCCGCTCGACTTTGTTGAGTTCGGCATACGGGGCTTTCAGGTGCTGCAGCGCATCGAGTACCTCGGCCAAGAATTCATGATGCTTCTCGGCGTGCTCACGCACGTCAAGGGTGGCCAAGTGCAACCCCGTGCCGGCCAGGGTCTGGATGGCCTCAGCCATCCGGCCGTCGGCGACCAGCCCCCCGCCGTGGTTGCGCAGTGAATCGGCCACCATCTGCAGGTCGGCGACCAACTCGGCGGCATCGGCGTAGTCACGGCCTGGTTCATGAGCGCTGTCGGCTTGCACCCGCCGCCTGGTGTTGAGCAGTTTGGCTTTGACGCAGGTCAGTTTGAGGCGATAGGGCTCGGCGGCATTGAGCTTCTTGACCCGCGGGTCAAGGCCCGGCAGGTTGACCAGGTCCTCATCCAGCGAGGCTTGCAATTCTGCATCGACGTCGACGATGACCGTGGAGCTGGAGACCTGGGAGATCAACACGTCGATCAGGGCCAAAGCCACTGCGATGGCGTGCTGATGGTGCAATTCCAGGATGTCGCGGGTCATTTGTGGGGTTACGAACGGGTTGCCGTCACGGTCGCCACCAATCCACGAGCCGAACCGGATCGGGGTCTTCGAAGGGTCCATCACGATGTCGTGCTGAGCAAGCAGGTCGGCCAACTCACCCAGCAGTTCAGGCATGGTATGCCGCAGCACCTCGTTCAGGTAGTACATCGCGTTGCGCGCTTCGTCCATCGGGGTGGGCCTGGCTCCGCGTAGTTCGTCGGTCTGCCAGATCAGGTCGATCAGTTCGGCCAGTTCCCGATCTTGTCGACGCCGGGCGATGGAGTCCGCGGCGGTCGTGCGTGCCAGCTCATCGCAGAGGTGTCGAATCTTGGTCAGCACCGAGCGACGACTCGCCTCGGTCGGGTGGGCGGTGAAGACGGGCCGCACGTCCAGTTCACCCACGACCTCAGCCAGCCGCTGCGGTCCGAGGGTCTGCACGACGTCGGCCACCGTGGAGGCGAGCCAACCGTCCTTTTCAGGTCGCTCGCTGAGTCCGCGCACGCGGTGCACCTGCTCGGCAGCATTCGCCAGGTGGAAGTATGCCGCGAAGGCACGGACCAAATCGCTGGCCTCGACCAGCGGCAGGTCGGCGAGGATCTGCTTCACCGACGCAGCCGCTTCGGCATCGCCAGCCTTGCTCGCCTTGGTCTGCATACGCACTCGTTCGACCTCATCGAGCAGGCCCTGTCCGTGATGCCTCACCAGGGAATGCCCCAACAAGGTCGACACTCGGCGCACGTCGGCACGCAACTCTGGGCTAATCGGGTCCTGGGTCACGGGAGGAGCCTATCGAGCGAACTGTTTCACCGGTGTTGCAACAGCGCCCAATCGCGGGGCTCTAGGACATGGCGACCGGCCGCCAGTGGTTCCTGGACGACGAGGGCGATGCGCTCGCCGCGGCTCATTGGTTCGGTGGCCCAGACGCGAGTCCCGACACGCGGCAAGGTCGCTCCGCTCGGAAGCACCACCCTCCACTGCACCTCACGTCCCGCATCGTCACGGATGCCGACCGTGTCGGGTTCGCTGGAACACGCGAGCCGGGTTTCGCGGACGGAGGTCACGAGCCGCAGTGGGCCCATCTGGCCGAATCGCCAGAACAACACCATCAGCGCTGGGCCGAGGAAGGCATAGACGAGAGCAGTGGACTCAAGGCTGAAAGGCTCATCGTTGGCCCAGGCTCGAATGCCCGCAACAGCCAGCGGCATCACGACGCTGAGCAGCACCCCGGTCAGGATCGTGGCGCGTCTGAGATTGCGGCGCCAGCGGTCAAACTCCGTCCAGGCCTGCGCGCTGTCCTGAATTCGCTCGCTCACGCCAGCCAGCCTAGGACTTCGTGGCCAGCACATCCCAGATGGCGCGGGCTGCTGGAGCGGCAACCTCGCCACCGATGCCACCTTCCTCGATCACGACGACGACTGCATACTCAGGCGCCGTGGTGGGCCCGTATGAGGCATACCACGCGGTGGACCGGGCACCCAGCGCCTCAGCCGACCCGGTCTTGCCCGCCACTGGGTAGGCCTCCAGGTCGAATCCGGCGAAAGCCTTGGCGCCAGTGCCATCGGTGTT
>JBBSNC010000158.1:0-6398 GCA_038232855.1 Actinomycetales bacterium | reverse complement strand
CCAACGTCGGCGCATCCACAGCACGAGGCCCTCTTGTGCCGATCCATGGAGTCCTATATCCCCCAATGCCCCCGTCCAGGTCGTCGACCAATCCGACCCCACCTACGGCGACTTCTCGGTCCGCGCGGCCTTGCGCTCACCGGCACGCTTGCGGAGAGACCCGCAGCGCATCGTCATAGACCTCAGCGATGCCCAGAACTTCGACTCCTCAACCGTGGCGGCGCTGGACGCCATCGAATTCAAGTACCGCCAACGGGGCAAAGAGGTCGAGATCGTCGGGCTGAACGAAGCGAGTCAGGCCTGGCACGGCAGGCTCACCGGACAATTGGGTTCCGCTGAGTAAGGCGCACGATAGCCAGGCGCGTTGGGCTCCGCGGGGTTGTCGGATGAGTGCTGCGCTCAGGGGGTGAAGACCACCAGGGAGTACGGCCCGATGTCGATCGAGGCCCGTCCTTCGTCGTCGGTCACTAACTTCACCGTCGCGTGGTCACCGAACAACGCGCTGTAGGTCCCGGCATCGCTGTTGAACCGCACGCGCCACGGCGTGCCGTGCCGGCCCGGCATACCGATCGTCCCGACAACCGGTTGAGCCGAAAAATTGGCGACCACGACTGCGTGCCCACCGCTGTCATCGGCCCGGTGGAAGGCAAGCACCTTGCGGGTGTCGTCCACATCGAGGATCTGTACGTGCTGACCACGCAGAGCTCCGGAGTCACCGCCAAGGTTGCGCCGCAGCCAGATCAGATCACGGAACATGCGGACGATGTCACGGAAGTGCTCGGCGCGGTCCCAGTTCAGCGGTACGGAGTCGCGGAACCACTCGTCCTCCAAGAACTCCTGGCCCTGGAAGATCATCGGGATGCCCGGTGTGGTGAGCACTAGGGCAGCGCCGAGGGTCGACAGCTTTTGAGAGTGCCAACCATCGGCATTGGCCGCCATGACCTCCGAGGGCACCCGGGCCTTGCCGTTGGCTACCTCGTCGTGTGACTCGGTGTAGATCACCCGATCAAAGGCGTGCTGGTAGCGAGTGGTGATCGCGCCCGCCACAGCCGGCATCGAGCGGTCGGCGTCGTGCACCGTGGTCAGCGCCTCGCGCACCGGATGCACGAACTGGTTGTCCCACTGGGCGTGCATTGCCGCACCGCCCGGCCCGGTCGAGGTCACCGCCGCCTCGCCGTGCAGGTCCTCGGCGATCACGATCGCGTCCGGCCGTTCCTCGCGCACCGATTCCGCGATCCAGCGCATCAATGACCAGCCTTCGTCGATCTCCCAGCCCGAGCCGTCGACGCTGCGCATGTATGGCGTCATGTCCAAGCGCAACCCGTCGGCGTGGAACTCGCGAAGCCACATCAGCGCGTTGTCGCGGATGAAGCGCCGCACTTCCTCGCGGCCGTAATCGGGCCGGGTGTCCCCCCACGGGGTGGCGCTGCGCCAGTCGTTGTAGAAGTAGATCCCGCCCTTGCCGTTCTGGCTCCACCCGTCGAATTGCCACAGGCCGAGATCGGAGGGGCCGAAGTGGTTGTAGACGACGTCGATGATGACGGCGATGCCATGGGAGTGCGCCTCCTTGACGAAGACCCGCAGCGCCTCGGGGCCGCCATAGCTCGACTCGACCGCAAAGACGTGGGCGGGGTTGTAGCCCCAGGAGTAGTCGCCGGCGAACTCCATCAACGGCATCAGCTCGATTGCGTTGACACCGAGCGCCTTGAGGTAATCGAGTTTGCCGGTCAGGCCCTCCAGGTCACCGACTGCGCCGTCAGGACCCCCAGATCCTACGAACGAGCCGATGTGGGTCTCGTAGATCACCAGTTCCTCATGCGGCGGGCATTGGAATGCGTCGTCCGCCCAGTCGCAGGCAGATGGGTCGACGATGATGCCGTTGCCGATCGAGTTGGTGACTGCACGGGCATACGGATCAATTCGGTATGCCGTGTGTTCGCCGAGGGTGAGTGCGTACTGGTATTCCTGACCCGGCTCAGCCCCAGGCACCTCGGCATACCAGTAGCCGCCGTCCTCATGGGTGAGCCGGTGCTGATCGGCTTCCCACCCGTCGAAGTCGCCGGTGACCAACACGCCGTCGGCGTGCGGCGCCCACACCCGGAAGGCGACGCCCTCGTCATACGGAATCGAGCCCATGCCTGAGTGAGTCACCGCGCAAACCCTACGGTGACTCACCCTGCGGGCTCACGGCGGGATGCGTGCCCGGCCATCGATTCGAGGGCCGCCACAAGGTCACAGTTCGGCAAAAACGGGCGCTTGGGCCAGCCAAACTCGCCACCGGAGCGTTTACTAGGAGATCGCTCGAAGATGAAAGGGGGCGGACTATGCGTTGGCAGAAGTATTGGGTATCCCCGATGGGGCTCACCACCCGTGAGTTCCGCCGCCGTGCATTGCTTAAGGGTGGCGCAGGCGCAGTCACCAGTGCTGCGCTGGCCGGTTTCGCCGAATTGTGGGCAGACCTCACGTCCAGCAAGCCCGAGCCTGAGCCGGAGCAGGTAGTCGAGCCAGAGGCTGAAGCAGAACCCGAGCCAGAACCCGAGCCGGAACCAGAACCTGAAGCAGAAGCCGAATCAGAGCCCTCGACATACCGGCAGGGCGACAAGGGCGACGGGGTCTTAGCGCTGCAACAGCAATTGTCCAAGACCGGCTACTGGTGTGACAGCCCGGACGGTGGGTATGGCCATCTCACCCAGCAGGCAATCTTTGCTGTGCAAAAGGCCAATGGGCTGACCCGCGACGGCATCGCCGGGCCAAACACTCGCAAGGCGCTCGACCAGGGCAAGCTCCCGAAGCCGGTAGCGGGCGGCGATCACATCGAAGTCCATCTAAGCAGTCAGTTGGTCCTCGTTGTCCGCGGTGGGGCAACGCAGATGGCGTTCAACACCTCGACAGCCAACGGTGAGAAGTACGAGTTCAAAGGTCAGACCTACACGGCTCGCACTCGCACCGGTGACTTCGCGGTGTGGTTGACCCACCCCAACGGTTGGAGAGACGGGGAATTGGGAGAGATGTGGCGCCCGATGTTCTACTCCGGCAACTACGCGATCCACGGCTCGCGGTCGATCCCTCCCTACCCCGCGTCACACGGATGCGCACGCCTCTCGGTAGCGGCGATGGACATGATCTGGCGGGACGGTTTGATGTCCCAGGGCACCCGAGTGCTCGTGACCTGAGAGGGCACAGCGCCTGAGGATTCGGAGTCCATCCCCAGGCGGCGATTGTGGGTTCGTTCTAGACTGCGTCTACCAGTGACCCGACGGCTCGCCGAGTTGGGTGTGGACATTGATGAGCCGGACCGGGCACGGAGGGCGCTGCACCGGGTGACCGGTGAGCCGATCCTGTTCAAGGGTGAAGACTTCGCAGCAGCGGGCGTTCCTCGGGCGAAGTAGCGGCAAGGCGATGGGGCGACTCTTTGCTTGGCCTAGACCCTGACCCGTCGTTCGTGCAAAGCCTCGTATGCCGGTCGACACCCCTCGGCGACGGCTGCATCATGGTCGTCAAGATCGATCTGCCGTGGCTGCCAGGAGGAAAAGCCGGTTGAGGTGTGCACCGCGTCATACCAGTGCGGCGCCCACACCCCGTCGCTTGATCGGGGACCAGGTGGCCACGACAGCATGGCCGAGGTGAAGTCGATGCCGAGCCAGTCACACAGCCACCGCAAGTGCGCTTCGGGGTCGCGCAAGAAGTCGGCCGCATCGATCACCGGGACGTCTAGACCTTCGCGCTGCCACTCATCGCAGAGTCGAGCCTGCTGCGGTATGCCGATGTCATCCGACTCGCAGGACTCGCGCGATCGCACATAGGAGGCAACGACCTCAGCCGGATCGCGGATCAGCAGCACGTTGCGGAAGTCGCGGGTCCAGGCCAGATCGTCAGTGGGGAGCATGTGGTGGCTCATTTGCTTCGAGTACGCCACGGTCGCCCCGCCGGCAGGGGGTGCCAGCAACCCGTCGACCACATCCTCGAACGATGTCGGTTGAGAGGCGATGACGTCATCGCGGCCCGGATGGTCCAGCAGAGTCCGAGACAGGTATGCCGCATAGAAAGGCTCGTCGACGACCTCGGTGTCGTTTCGGTTCTCCCAAGCGCGCATCATCGCGGTCGAGATGTTGCGCGGCCCTGACCACATCGCAACGCGGGTCACTCCGGCAGCGCCACTGCTCACGATGTGCTCCGACCAGCGGAGTCGGCGGCGACGTGCTCGGCATACAAGGCCTGGAGCCGTTGCACCATCGGCCCACGTTCGCCCGTCCCGATGGTGCGGCCATCGACGGAGGTCACCGGCACCACGCCAGCAAATGTCCCAGTCACGAACGCCTCGTGCGCGCTATACACATCGGTCAATGAGAAGGTTCGCTCGCGGGCAGGGATCCCAGCCTCACCGCATACTCGAAGAACGTTGGACCGGGTGATGCCATGCAGGCAATAGCGGCCATCAGACGTCCAGACCTCGTCATCGTCATCGCGGACGACGACGATGAAGAAGTGGGTGCTGTTGCACGTCGCGACGAAGCCATCGGGGTCGAGCATCAGCGCCTCATCGGCCCCAGCGTTGGCCGCCTGGATGCACGCCTGGATGTCGTTGAGTTTGCTGTGTGCGTTGATCCGAGGGTCGAGCGTGTCCGGGTGGGCGCGGCGCACGTGCGTGGTGAATAGCGTGATCCCCTGCTCGACGGTGACCGGCAGGGCCTCTTTGTGCTCGGCGATGATGACCACGGTCGCCGGACCAGCACTGGCGCGTGGGTCTTGGTATGGCGTGGACTTGGGGCCGCGCGTCACCATCAGCCGGACGTGCACCCCATCGACCATCTCGTTGGCCGACAACGTCGCATAGATCGCTGCCGTCAACTCCGAGCGGCTCATCCCGATGTCCAGCATGATCGCGGTGGCGCCCTCCCAGAGCCGATTCAAGTGCTGCTCCAAGAACACGGGATGACCGGCATGCACCCGCAACCCCTCCCACACCCCATCACCGAGGATGAAGCCAGCGTCGAAGACCGAAACCACGGCATGGTCGCGGGGGAGCAGCGAGCCGTTGACCCAAATCAGGATCTCGGCGTTGCGCGGGTCGTCCTGGTAGCTGTGCGTTCCGAGCGCCATGGGCCAGACCTTAGCGGCGATAGACATCCTTGCGATGGCCGAGATGGATGACGAGGACGAGAAGTTCCTTGTCGTGGATCTCGTACACGATGCGGTAGTCGCCTGTCCGCACTCGCCATTCGCCGGATCCCCCGACAAGTTGCGTTGCGGCTGGGGGCCGGGGGTCACCAGCTAGCAGTTCGATCGCCCCTTGGCACCTTCGACGTGCCTGTGGGTCGAGTTTGCGCAGTCGACGAGTCGCGGCCGCAGTGAGGGTGATCGAGTAGGTCACGACAGACCGAGATCAGACTTCACGGCCTCCCACGGAATCGACGTTTGGCCAGTTTCCTCCATCTCCCTACGTGCCTCCGCGGCGCCACGGATATCGGTCATGTCTTCGGCCAGCTCGATCAGTCGGTCCAGGTCGTCGGCGTCAATGATGGCAGCGATCCGCCGGCCGCGGCGCTCGAGATAGACCGGCTCATGCTCCGAAAGGGCCCGATCTACGACCTGGGCAAGATCCTTCCGAGCTGTGGACACGCTCACCGTGTTTACTGTCATGTACCAAATGTACAATCAGGTATTGTAATGTACAAGAATTCCGCAGGTGATGGCCTTTACGCTCAACCTAGTGTCCGTCAAT
Source organism: Actinomycetales bacterium (assembly GCA_038232855.1). Classification (GTDB taxonomy): domain Bacteria; phylum Actinomycetota; class Actinomycetes; order Actinomycetales; family Dermatophilaceae; genus Ornithinicoccus. The sequence continues at coordinate 676 of JBBSNC010000158.1, read as the reverse complement.
AGCGAGCGCGACCTCGTGGGAAGGCGGCTACTCACCGCGGTCCTGCTATTCGTGATAATGATGCGCGATAAGGGGTCAGTCGACCACCATGACCGGGGACTTCGTCTGGTGCAGCACGCCGAGGGTGGTTGAGCCCAAGATGGCGCCCGCCAGGCTGCCGTGACCGCGGGTTCCTAGGATCAGCAGCCCGCCTTCGGCCGCTTGGACCAGGCCGTCGATCGGGTGGGCCTGGATCACGCGGCCCTCCACGTGGATGTCGCCGTGCTCGGCCAACACCTGCTCGATGGCTTCGGCGTTGGTAGCCTTGGCTGTGGCCACATAATCCTCAGTGGCTTTCTCTGAGGACTTGTAGCCGACCGGGCCTCGGTTCCACGGGTCCGCCGGCGCCGGTGTCCAGGTCGTGACCAGGGTCAACGGGGCGCCCCACTCTTGGGCCACTTCCACCCCCGCTTGCACGGCTCGGCCCGATCCCCCGCTTCCGTTGATACCCACGAAGACGGGACGATCTGGACCAGGCAGGTCGGTCTCACCGTCCCGGACAATCACGACCGGGCAGCGCGAGTATCCCGCGATGGCGTACGCCGTGGAGCCAAGCAGTGCGGTACCGATGCGACCACGGCCTTGACTGCCCAGGACCATCATCGAGGCTTGGGTGGACACCTCACCGAGGGCGACT
>JBBSNC010000157.1:0-6466 GCA_038232855.1 Actinomycetales bacterium | reverse complement strand
TTCGTGAATGCCGTGCTGAGGCGAGTGAGCGAACGCGACCGGTCGCAGTGGCTGGAGGCGGTGACCGACGGGGTGGGCGATCCCATTGCCCGTCTCGCGGTGCTGCACTCCCATCCGGTCTGGATCGTTCGGGCGTTACGGGCCGCCTTACTGACGCACGCGGTCAGCACGAGCGAGAGCATCGAGACAGATCTCGCCGACTTACTCGCGGCCCACAACACCCCGGGAACCCTCACCCTGACCGCCCGACCGGGTCTGAATGCCGAGGCCGACCTCGAATCGTCAGGGGCAACGAAGTCACCGACGGCATCCTCAGCGTGGAGGCTGCCGCACGGCGACCCCGGCTCCATCGCCGCGATCCGGGATGGCCGAGCGGCGGTGCAGGACGCCGGGTCACAGCTCGTGGCACTGGCGCTACTCGAGGCATCAGTCGACAAAGACGAAGGACGCTGGCTCGACCTGTGCGCTGGGCCCGGCGGCAAGGCCGGGCTACTGGCTGCGGCGGCGCGCCAGCGCGGGGCCACACTGCACGCGAATGAAGTCTCCGAGCACCGTGCCTCGTTAGTGCGACAGACCTTGCGGGGTGCTATCGCGGCCGGCGCTGATGTCGAGGTCAGCGTAGGCGACGGCACCGACATTGGCGCTGACCAGCCAGACCATTTTGATCGCGTGTTGGTCGACGCGCCCTGCACCGGTCTGGGCGCGCTGCGTCGACGTCCCGAAGCCCGCTGGCGACGCCAGCCCAATGATCTGAGCGAGTTGGCTCCGCTACAGCGGCGATTGCTGGCCTCTGCCGTGCAAGCCACCCGGCCAGGTGGGGTGGTGGTCTACGCGACCTGTTCTCCGCACATCGCCGAGACCACCCTGGTGGTGGAGGATGTGGCCCGGAGGCACGACTGTGTGGTTGAGGACATCCGGCCGCTGCTGTGCACCCGTGAAGCCGAGCCTTTTACTGATCTCGGACCCGGGCCCGGAGCGCAACTGTGGCCGCACATCCATGACACCGACGGGATGTTCATGTCCCTCCTTCGACGTACCTGGTCGGGGCTCACCCGCTCGGGCTAGGCTGCGGAGGGTGCCTATGCAGATCAGTCCTAGCATCCTGTCCGCCGACTTCGCCAACCTCGAGCGTGAGTTGCACCGCATCTCAGGAGCGGACTGGGCCCACGTGGACGTCATGGACGGCCACTTCGTGCCCAACCTCACGATCGGCATACCGGTCGTTGAGGCCCTGTCGGGCGTTAGTCCGATACCGCTGGATGTTCACCTGATGATTGAGGATCCGGATCGGTGGGCGCCGGAGTATGTCGAGGCAGGTGCGGCGTCGGTCACCTTTCACATCGAGGCTGCCCGAGATCCGGTTTCCACCGCTCGCGCCATTCGGGAGGCGGGTGCCCGCGCCGCCATCGCACTGAAGCCGGACACCGCATTCACCCCGTATGCCGACCTGTTGGCCGAGGTGGACATGGTCCTGGTGATGACGGTCGAGCCTGGATTCGGCGGTCAGTCCTTCATGGCCGGCCAGATGGCTAAAGTTCGCGAGGTGGCCGATGCCATCGAGCGTTCGGGACGGGAGGTGTGGGTCCAGGTCGACGGGGGAGTCTCGGCGGACACCATCGGCGAGTGTGCCCACGCCGGCGCGAATGTCTTCGTCGCCGGATCAGCCGTCTACGGGGCCGGTGAACCCGCAGGCCAGATCGATCGGTTGCGCACCCTGGCCAGCGATCACGCGTCGCCCAGCTGAGGAAGCGATGCCCAACGCAGCGTCCTCGCCCTCGGCCGGATCGGCATACGCGCCCTTCAAGCCAAAACGTGGCGCCCTCGTCGCTAAGGCCAGCGCCTTGGCCAGCATCGTTGTCTTCACGGGGCTGGCATTGTCGGCTCCCTCGGGTGGCGAGGTGGGGTGGAGCGCACCAGATCGTGCGATGACCGTGCTGCTGGGCCTGGTCTTGGCTGGCCTGTTGTGGCGCTTCGCATCGCTGCGTGCCGCGCCGAGTGAGTCCGGGCTTCGGGTGACCAATCTGGTGCATACGCGCGAACTGGACTGGGCGAGCATCGTCAACGTGGGCTACTCCGGAGGGTCCCCGTGGGTGGTCTTGGAGTTGTCTGACACCGAAGAAGTGGCGGTGATGGCGATCCAGCGCTCGGACGGGCCCTATGCGGCGCGCGAGGCAGCCCGATTGGCAGCGCTGGTCGCCCACCATTCCAGGCCGCAAGAAGGCCCCTAGCTCGGACCCGGGTCGAGGTCGCTGCGGGTCGGCGGTACTCGTTGCTGCGCCTCCTGCACGCTTAGACCGGTCAGTCGCAGCAGATCAACCACGGTCGAGCGGACCTGGGCCCGCATCACTTCTGCCGACAGGCCGGCTCCGCGCACCGGCCAGGTGGATCGCCGCGCCAGGTTGACCAGATCTTCGCGCGCCTCGGCGGCATCCCTGCCCTCGTGCAGTTCATCGGCGATGTGTTGGGCCGCCATCGCTAACTCCTCGACGAGACCCGCATACGCATCCGGCACCGACTCGCCGTCGCTCAAGGCCACCTCAGCGCGGCGAATAAGCACCCGCACGTTGCGGATGGCCAAATCGAGCGGAAACAGCAGGCTGTCCACGACCTGGACCGCTGGTCGGTGCCGCCGCCGCAGTGGTGCGACGCGGGCCACCGCGAGACCTTCGGCGGCGGCCTCAGACAAATCCTCCAACTCGGGCTGCAACTCCCGGGCGTCGTCCAACGCGTGCGACACCAGGTCGAGATCGCGCTCTCGCAGACCCATCGCGCAGCGCCCTAACGTTGCAGCGCAATGAGCTACCACGGCGGAGGCCTGCTTCTGGGGTTCCTTCAGGGGCGTGGCGGCCGGTGCCAGCACGGTGACGAACAGCGCCACCAGCCCGCCCACCACGGCATCGATCCACCGCCCGAACGCCTGTCCGTCGCTACCGATCAGGGTCGCCACGATGACCCCTTGCGTTCCTGCCTGCAGCATCAAGAGCTGACCCGCCCCCGCGAGCACGGCCAGCGACATGGCCACGATGCAGACCGCGGCGATCTGCCAGATGCCAACCCCGAAGAAATGCACGAACACGTCGCCGACCAACACCCCGATCGCGACGCCGGCCGTCAACTCGATGACCCGCCGGACCCGATTTCCGTAGGTCAAACCGAGGCAGATCATCGCCGTCACCGGGGCGAAGAACGGCGACGGGTGCCCGAGCAGGTCGTGCGCGATGAACCAGGCCAGCGCGGCACCGCCTGCTCCTTGCAGGATCAAGGGAAGACGGGAGCGCAGCCGCTGCAGTCGTCTGCCGGACAACTCAAACATCTGTTTGCGCCCCCGTGGTGTCAACGATCAGGTCGAACCCGGTAGGTGCCTGCGGGTAGGGGTCGGGGCCGAAGAGGTCGTCTTCTTGCGCGGCCCACTGCGTGCTGTGCCGCGCGAAGTCCCCTTGGCCCTGTCTCGTCCGCGCCCGGTTCTCACGTAGCGCCGGGAGAGCTTGCACCCACACCGCGAGGTCCAACTGGTCTCGACACCGGTGCTGCGTTGCGCCCACCCCTTCGATGATCAGCACGTCACACCGCAGAATCCGCACCTGCTCGCCCCAGCGATCGATGCTCCAGTCATACCGCGCGTAGGCCGGCCAGCGGCCCTTGCGCAGCGGCTCGATCACGGTGCCGCACAACCGGGCAGCGGCATCCGCAAGGCCGAGCCACCCGGCATACAGATCCTCCATCTGAACCACCTGCGATGAGTGTTCAAGCTCAGCCAGCCGCTGGGCAACCTCACGGGCAAGGGTCGACTTGCCTGAACCGCTACGACCATCGATGCCAAGCAGGCGCAACTGCCCTCGGTTGGGGTCGACCAGACGGTTGACGATCTGGTCGACGATGCCGATGACCCCTGCTCCTCAGGCACCGAGCACGGTGTCGGCGAAGGCGGACATATCTGCGTCCTCACCGCTGACCGTGACCGCGGCGTGCTCGACTCGGCCAAAGGCATGCAACAACAACTCGACCGGGGAGCCGGTCAGCACGACGGAGCCATAGCCGCGCCGAGGTCGGCGCAACGCTGCACGTCCGTGACCGCTGGCCACCGCGACCACACCTACCGGCGCCTTGCGATACAACACGCGTCCAGCCCGGCGCACCAGCACCCACATCGCTTCTGCCGTGGCGGCTTCGGCTGGCAGCACAGTTGCGGAAGCCTGCCGCGGTTGTGCACGGACGATGTCGGCGTGGTGCACCACGAACTCCGCAGTATTGACCGCGGCGTCGATTCGCGAGATCGCGATGGGCGACAGTCTGGGTGGCCCACTGCGGACCTTGTCCACCAGCGCCCCGAAGTCAGATACAGCCAACCGCGCGTGGACGGCACGACCGTGCTTGGCCAGCAGTGGTATCGCCATGGTGATACCCGCGTCGGGGCGAGAGTCCCGCACCACCAGGTGGGCCAGCAGATCTCGCACCGCCCATCCTTCACACAGGGTGGCAGCGTCGGCTCCCACTTCGACAGCGGCATCACAGAGCGCCTGCCGGTGCACCTGAGCAAGATTCATACCTCCATCCAACACTGCCGCCGAAAGTTTCTGTCGACGCCTGTCCGATCCGGACAGCTCCATTCGGCTCACGGCTGACAGTCCAACCACCGTGGGAGGTCCGCACGGATGCAGACGGTGGGCTCCCTGCCGGGATAGCGGGGTTGAGCGCATGCGAAGATTGTGGGTATCCACCATGACCGCCGCCTTTGAGGTGGTGCCCTCGATGTCTCCTGCGCGAAAGGTCCACCTGCCCGCATGGCCGCGCCTACTGCTTCTGCTTCGCTGACCCCGCCGCGGGCTAGTGGCGCGGTGCTCCGGCAGGGATTGCGGATCATTGCCTCTGGCGCCAAGGAGCAACCCTGGTGGCTCACTGGGGCGATCATCGGGGCAGTGCTCTGGGCCGGCGCAGTGGTCGCGACAGCCTGGGCCATCGGCTACCTCACGGATGAGGTGATTGCTCCCGCGATCGACGCCGGATCCGTTGATGCGTCGGGGTTGTGGAGGATCTTCGGCGTGCTGGCTGTCATCTTGGTGGTCAACGTCATCGGCGTGATCATGCGGCGAGTCTTGGCCACCGTCGCGGGGTTCAACCTGCAGGCTCTCTATCGCCGACGGGTGACACGGCAATATTTGCGGCTGCCGCTGAGCTGGCACCATCGTCATCCCTCCGGTCAGCTCCTGTCCAACGCGCACTCCGACGTCGAGGCCACCTGGCAGGTTTTCAACCCCTTGCCGATGGCGGTCGGTGTGATCGTGATGCTCTTCATCGCAGGCGCTCAAATGCTGCTGGTCGACCCGTTCTTGGCTCTCATCGGGCTCCTGGTGTTTCCCGGCCTCTTCGGCGCCAATCTGGTGTATCAGCGGGCGATGTCGCCCAAGATCACCGCAGCCCAACAGTTGCGTGCCGAAGTCAGCGAAGTGGCGCACGAGTCGTTCGAAGCCGGGCTGGTCGTCAAAGCAATGGGCCGCGAAGATGAGGAGAGCCGCAGATTCGCTGGGGTGACTGATGAATTGCGCGACGCGCTCATCGATGTGGGGCGCACCCGTGGCATCTTTGAGCCGGCTATTGAGGCCATTCCGACGCTGGGGACGCTGGCCGTGCTCGGCGTCGGCACCATGCGGGTGGCCTCGGGGGATCTCACCGCTGCAGACGTGGTCCAGATCGCGTACCTCTTCTCGATCATGGCCTTTCCGGTGCGCGCCCTCGGGTGGGTGCTCGCCGAGATACCGCGCTCCGTCGTGGGGCACCGCCGAGTGAGCTCTGTGTTGCGGGCAAGCGGCTCGATGGAGCACGGGGAGGAGGTGCTGGTCGAAGCGGGGCCTGCCCGATCCCTGACGCGGAGCATCGACTTCGCCTACCGGGTGCAGGTCGGATCAGCAGATCTGGGCCGCGAATCTGGCTCGAGCGCCGCCCCCACTGACGATCGCCCTCGGGACGAAGTGGTGCCGACGATCCACGGCGTAAGCCTGGACATTCCCGCTGGCAGCACGGTCGCTTTAGTCGGGCCGACCGGCTCGGGCAAGTCCACCCTGACCAACCTTGTGCTGCGGCTCGTGGACCCTGACAGCGGCATTGTCGAGCTCGACGGGGTCGATGTGCGCAGCCTGCGAGCCGGCGGTGTCAGCACTGTCGCGGCGCTGGTGGCCCAGCAGACGTTTATGTTTGACGATACGGTCGCCGCCAATGTAGGCCTCGGGGGTCCGTATGACGATGCGGACATTGCCGAGGCGCTGCGGATCGCTCAGGCGGGCAGTTTCGTGGCTGAGCTGCCTGATGGTGTGGACACGATGGTGGGCGAGCGAGGCGGCACGCTCTCGGGAGGGCAGCGGCAACGCATCGCGCTGGCTCGGGCCATCGTGCGCGCACCTCGGCTGTTGGTGCTCGACGATGCGACGAGCGCTGTCGATCCCTCTGTTGAGCAGCGCATTCTGTCAGCACT
>JBBSNC010000156.1:0-6606 GCA_038232855.1 Actinomycetales bacterium | reverse complement strand
TCGGCGAGCAGCAGGTTGGTGAACACCGGACCGGGGCGAAACTCGAAATCGCTGGAGCGCGTGTCGTACACGAGTGATCCGGTGATGTCACCGGGCATCAGGTCTGGCGTGAACTGCACCCGGGAAGTGTCGATGTTGAGCGCGGCCGCCAGGGTGCGCACCATCAGGGTCTTGGCCACCCCGGGCACGCCTTCGAGCAGGATGTGGCCTCGTGCCAGGAGCGCGACGATCAGGCCCGTCACGGCGGCGTCTTGCCCGACGACGGCTTTGCCCACCTCGCGCCTAAGTCGATTCAGCGCTTCCCGTGCTGCCTCAGGATGTGGCTCCGCAGCGCCGCTCCGGTTTCTGTCAGGGCGCTGATCTTCTGTGCTCATAGTGTCGATATCCCATCTTCGAGCGCTCGCAGGTCTCGTGCAGTGCGCACCAGCGTTTCGTCGTTGACTGCTGTGGTGTCGGTCAGCAGGTGGTGCAGTTCATCGGTGTGTCCTCCGGTGGCGACAGCAGTCGCCGCGACCACCTCCTCCGGTGTGGCCGAGGATGGCAACCCAAGCCTCACCGCAATGGATCGCCGGGCCGCCAGTTGCAGCGACGCCAACGCCCGGCTGCGGTCCTTGGCGTCCTGATAGAGGCGCCCACGGCTCGCGGTGGTCTCGATGGCGTGAATGATCACGGGCAGCGGCTCGGTGGCCACCCGCCCAAACCGTCGACCAGCAACCAGGGAGAGCATCACCAGGGATAGCACGATCAGCACCATGGAGGGCAGCACGGGCGGCGGGAGCACGTCGAAGAGGCCGGAGGGGGGTTGCTCACCGGCATCGCCAATGCCGGGGACAACCCAGATCAGGGTGTCGGTGCTTCCCAGCAGGCGCAGGCCGGTGGCGGCGTTGGCTTGTTCGGTGATCGTGCCATTGACGAGTGCGTCACCGATTGCGGCGATGCGCAGGGGTGGGCGGCTTCCTTCTGCGGCGATCTGGACGAGGTATCCGGAACGAGCGCCACCAAGGTTGTAGCCGGGCGAGGGTGGGAGGCAGGTGGTGACCGCTGCCCCTTCGTTGCCTGCGTCAACCGTGAGCAGGCCGCTGGCCGAGGAGATGCGCTCACCGGGCGCCCATAGGTCGAGGTCACACTCGGGTGAGATCGGAGTCGAGGTCGCCGTGAATCCCACGTCGATAGGCACGTCCAGCGCTTCCCGCAGGTTGGGGCCGGGGTCGAGCACCACCAACATTGAGGCATCCTGCGCATAGCGCACGACGTCAGCGCCGGATTGCGGCGAGAGATACTCCGTGCCGACCACGAGCACGGTGGCGTTCGATGGCGCACGGTCGTCCGCGTTGCTCACCCCCCGCGTGACCTGCACGTCGACGCCTTGGTCTTGCAGGACCTGTGCGATGGCCTGCAAACCTCCGGGGCCGGGATTGTCTGGATCGTAGGGGCGCGTGCTCGAGCCGGCGCGACCGATCAGGTATGTCGCTATCACCACTAAGAGCAGAACTGCGCTCACGCCGATGACCCAACCCCGGGTTCTCCTTTGTGAGGCCGGTGTTGCGCCTGGCGTCGCGAGCGTGCTTGTCGTCATACGTGGGCCCACGTGGGCACTGGCCGGGTCTTCTGCAACGTACGGTCCAGTTCTCGCACCGCCAAGGCATCGTCACGGGTGCAGGAGCGTTTGCCGTATCGAACCCGGTCGAAGGCATCGGCTGAGGTCGACAGAGACTCGGCCTGCCCAGGAAAGGGGCCGGCCAACGTGACGCCGACCTCGTGCGCGGTGCGGGTGGGAGCGTCATCGAGCAGGGTTCGCTCACCAGAGGCGGCGGTGAGAGCTCGATAGGAATCCAACAGCACGGCCTCCCAATCGCCGCGTTCTTCTGCCTCGGCCGCGCGGCCTCGATAGTCCGCAGCGTTGAGAGTCTCATCCTCTAGCACAGCACCCGTGCCGCGGGCGCTGAGGTTGCGGTCGCGGCGTCCGATGCCCACGGCAAAAATAGTCGCGACGATGGCGATGGCGAGTACCGCCACTATGAGGGCAGTCGACAGGCTGCTGGAACCGGGGATGACATTGAGCAGCGAGGCGAGCTGCTCGAAGAGCCAGTTGATGAAGCGAGTGATCGGATCTTCGGTCTGGTTGTACTGAGGCTTCGCTAGTTCGGTGACGAGGAGCTCACGAGCCTGGTCCTCATCCAGTCCGGATACGGACGAGGTCATGATCGAGCGCGCTCTCCGGCTCGCGCGGAGGCGGTCTGCTGCATCGTGATGTCCAGAGCTTCGCGTCGAATTCGCTGGTCGACATACAGCAGAGCGGTGACGGCGCTGGTGAACGGAGTGACGATCAATCCGACCACGAACTGTGACAGGTTCTGACCGAAGACGAGGATCAAGAGCAGGTAGGACTCGTTCTCGATCATCCTCGCCGAGACGAGAGCGATAACGAGCTGAACCGGAGTGGAGATGGCCCCGCCCACGAGAGCTCCGAGAATCTGCGCGAGGAGGACGATGCCGAAGATCCGCCAGAACTGCCTTCCGGAGCTGAGCGCCCAGGATCGCTTGATGGCCCCAATCGGACCGGCTTTTTCCAGGACCACCGGGGCTGGCGCGAGGACCAGGCGAACGCCCACCCAGATCGTCACGAGACCTATCGCAATGAGGACGATCACGCCCAGCGTGATCGTGATCGTGTCTCCGATGCCCAGGCCGATCGCGAAGACCACGAACCCAACGGTTAAGAGGGCAAGGAGGATCAGAGCGGTCAGCAGGGTCACGCCAATGAGGGCGGGCAGACGGGATCGCACGGCGCGCCAGGTCTGGCCGAGGCTGACTTTGTCGCCGAGAGCAGCCTCGCTGACCACATACATGATGAAGCCACTCAGCGCGAGCGTGGCGAAGTAGGAGACGATGATGGTGATCAGATAGCCGATGAAGCTAGCCCCATCGGGGCCGATCACCGGGATGAACTGAAGGCCAACCGCCAGCGCGAGAGAGGGGAAGAGCGCGATCCCCAGGACTGCTGCCGCCATGCCGATCGTGGCCTCGGGGTTGCGACGGATCGTCGAAATGGCGCCTCCGAAGATGTCGCCGAGACTGAGTGGGCGCAACGGGATGATGCCGGGCTGATACATCCGGGCTACCTGCTCCGGCGCCACCTGGTGCCAGGAGGGTTGGCCCGTCGCCTGCCCATAGTTAGGCCCCGCGGGGGGCCCATAACCCTGCGGGCCTGGTGCGGGGTATGCCGCTCCACCTGGCGGCTGGCCGTAACCCTGCGCGCGGGGGGGTGCTCCGTACCCGGGGGGTGGTGCCGCCTGGCTATATCCAGGCGGGTCGGGCGGGGAGTGGCCAGGTGAGCGGCTCGCATCCTGCTCATCCGGATACTGATCCGTATTGTCGCTCATCTGTGTTTCCCGTTCCGCGATGATGGTGAGAGTGCGAGCACTGTTCCCCGCTTGCGTGCCTCGGCGCCACTCATCGCGGTTGCACCCAACAGTTCTTGGTCAGTGACGATACCTGGCTCAGCACGTCGCAATCGATGCCCCCGGCTCCACAGTGTGCCAATCGGCTTGCGCCGCTGGCGAACATCTCGCGCGAATCGCTTGCCGAAGGTCAACCATGGTAGTCGCGGATGCACCAGGCACCGGCGAGCAGGCCCAGGCTTGCCAGTGGCTCGATAAGACGTGCCGCGAAGATTCCTTCGGCGACAATCACGGGGGCACCATCGCTCGAGACTCGGCGTGTGCCCGTCACTATGGAGGCGGTGATGTCGTAGCGCGGGATCTGCGCTTCGCCGTGGCCGCAAAGGTCCATAACAGCCGAAAGCGCCGAATCACGATCCCACGAATCGACGTCGTCCCAGTCAGGCAATCCGAGGGGTAATCGAGGCAGCGATGGATCGGTGCCCTCCCGGTAGAAGTCGTCCAACTCGACAGTGGGCCAGCCATACCCGCGCAGCCACTCCGCGGCGAGGCGTGACTTCCCGGCGCCACTCGGCCCGCACAACAGCAGCACGCCGACGGAGGGCTGCGATGCGGAGTCGTTCACGACGGCTGAGTCTAACCTCGGCGTTTGCCTACACTGAGCAGTTGTGAGCAGTTCGGGTTCGACCACAGGACAGGCGCCGCAGGCGGGTGGTGAGCTGATCGCGGTTTATCGCACCCTCCCCGCGCGGATACTGGGGTGGGGCATCGTTGCTTCCGCCGCGACGGTCGGCTTCATCGTGATCCGCGGCGAGCTGGCCCTCGGTCGCAATCCGCTCCTGCCTTTGGCGAGCGTCCTCTTTGTGGTGGCCTCCTCGTGGGTGCTCCTGCTCCGCCCAGCGGTAGAGTTGCGATCAGAGTCCGTCATCCAGCGAAACATCCTGCGAGACATCACGGTGCCTTTCGCGCGGCTGCAAGACATCGGATACCAGTGGTCGCTGGAACTCACCGACACGAGCGGAGACATGCACAGCTCGTGGGCTATTCCGAAGCAGCGCGAGTTCTCGGCGAGACGAGCCTTCGACAAATTCGGCGAGACCACCACCCGGCGAAAAGGGCGACCCGGTACCACTGCCCAGGTGGTAGCCGGAGATGTCCAGCGCGAATATCAGCGGTGGAAGCTCGACGGAGGTCGCCTCGAGCGAGGCGCCTCAGCATGCCGCGCCTGGGCTATGCCAGCTGTCGCAGTGCTGACTGGCTCACTAGTCCTGCTGGTTGTCGCAACGCTCCTGGATGGTGCCTGACTCGGTTGGGCGCGCAGATGAACCGGATGGAGTTCATCCCGATTCACCTTGGCGGCGCGCCGGAGTCCGAAGCGCGTGGCGGCTTCTCGGTCGGTGGCGCGTCAACAACTGCCCCCACCGGGCAGGGCACAACCCCCGAGCCACCCGCTGACCCTTCGTCAAAGAAGATTCACGCGTCGAACTGGGTTGGCGCTGAAACCCGCTCCTATCAAGGCAACTTCCGCAACGACGGCAGTTACCCGGGCGCGATGGGTCAAGGCCGCGCGTCGAGTATGGGTGCTGGTCCACGGCACGGAATCACCGCTTTTGGTGGCAGCGCGTACACGGGGGACGACAAGGGTAAGACGATGAGTCAGGAGCCAGCACTGCTAATGTCCATCCTTAAATGAACGGAGCCTTCAGTGAGTTGTGACCCGATGGAGCAGTACCAAGCCAACGCCGCGATCTTTGCTGCCAGGCGCGGCGGGACCATCGGCACGGACAACACGGCTGTCGGTGCGCTCCGTTGGGATCACGACACGAGCAAGATGAGCGCGTTAGCCGGGGTGCACCTTGAGACGGGCGTGCCGAACAGTTGGGCGCACTACTCCCAACAACGGGACCTGAACCCGGAGGAGAACGGGCGCTCCTGGGGCAGCATCCAGAACTTCGCGACCCGCTACGGCTTCGAGCCGTGGTCACACGGTGCCACTCACGGCGACCAGACCACTCAAGCTGGGTACGTCCTGGAAACGGTCGGTGCCCGCGCCGAGCTGGAAACCAACATGCCCGCGTGCGTGGTGGAGGGTTTCACCATCCCCGGCGTTGGCGGCACCCGTTGGGGTGGTTTCGACGGCAAGCAACTCAGCGACTACACGGACCTGCCTGTGGGCCGGTTGGTGCTCGATACGTATGGCTGCTCGATGGGCCGACTGACCGACCCACCCTGGCGAAGTGTTCTGGCCTCTCGATGGTCAGGTGAAGTTGGGTATGCGCCGCTTCGACATTGAGCGACTGAGTTTCTACCAGGTCAAGGACAAACTGCAAGAGGCGCAGGACCGCCGGATGGGTCTGGCGATGATGCTGCACCCGAAGCGCATCGGTCAGGATTCACGCTTTATGACCGTGGCTGATTACCGGCGACTGGTCGAGTGGATGGCAGGCGCTCGTGACTCGGGAAGGCTGATGGCGCTCACGCTCTCGGGCCTGGCTGTGGCGGACAAGTCGCACTCCCGCAGGCTCGACCTGATCACCAATGGCGACTTCTCCGAGGGTGAGGACGCTTACAACCGGACTGGCTGGTCTGGCGGGGATGGTAACTGGCGCACCCGCAGCAGGCCAAGCCAGGGCATCGACGGGGCTATGTCCACCCGCAGCGTGCGCAATGCCACGCTGAGGCAGACGGCGGACGTGTCAGAGGCGGTGCGCGGTGGAACGTTCTCGTTGTCGTTTGACGTGTGGGCTTCACCCACGGATCGGGATCGCCCGGTGACGATCCGGGTCTACCTCAACGGTGGGCACATTGACCGACGCTTCACTGTGCTGCCTGACATCAATGAGCCGCATCGGATCACGGTGTCTCACGTCTTGGACCGCCGCCTGGACACCTACCGGCTTGGCATTGACGTGCCGGACCCTGAGGGCGGCACCGTCTACGTGAACCGCGTCAAGCTGCAACCTTCCTGACCCTGGGCCCCCGCCGCACGGTTGCGGACAATGCAGCGAAGACTGACACCCCACCCTCACGATGAGAGGGAGGATGCCGATGAGCAGCAGTGCAGAACAGCAACATTCGTCGCTAGTCCAGCGGGCGATCGGTCGCAAGGATTACCCGGTGGGGCAACTCACGCGAAACAAGGCGCGTTGCCTACCGCCGCCATGTACGCCGGATTCAGCGTGTCCTACGTCGGCCCTGTCCCACC
>JBBSNC010000155.1:0-6657 GCA_038232855.1 Actinomycetales bacterium | reverse complement strand
GCCCAGCACCGTCGTCGGTGAAGGCCTCCACTAGAACAAATTCCGTGGGATGCTCAACGCTGCGCGACCACTCAAACCACAAGTTTCCCTCCTCGGCGCGAGTAGCCCGGGTAAAGTCAGCGACCAAATCCATCCAGCGATCCGTCCAGTCAGCCTGAGTGTCGAACTTGACGACGATGAAGTACATGGTTGGTCCTTCCGCAGGTCGCTGCTCTTAGGCATTGACGCTACCAATCAGAGCGCCGACCCGCCCCTTCGTGACAACTCCGAGCCATCTCTGGCGTGATCGAAGCGCCAGAGTTATGGTCAAATCATCACCTGGGCGAAGCGTCTCCCGCACTCGCCCTTCAGGCACCGACGCCAGGAGATCACATGCCCACGAGCGAGATCGAGCACGAACCCAAGGAGCCGTTGACTGTCAAGGTCGACTTGAGTGAGCAGTCCGAGCCGGACAGCGCGGTGTCGGTGACCGACCGTCAGCATGAGGTGCTGGTCCGGGTGCTCCAGTTGGCCTATCCGCACCCGAATTTCCCTGCCGAGCCATATCAGCGCACGGCAGATACGGTCGTCGCCGCGACCGGTGAGAACGCGGCCCTCCGGTCTTGTTTGGGCCCTGGCCTGGATGATCTGGACTCGCACGCCGATGGTGATTTTGCTGGTTTGGATGACCAGGCGGGAACGCGCCGCTTGCGTGAGCTGGCCGACGACCCCTGGTTCGTAGGGGTGAGGGCAACGGCCGTGGTCGCGCTGTACGACGACGAGCAGGTGTGGGACTTGTTGGGTTACGAAGGAGCCTCATATCACCTAGGCGGCTATCTGGACCGCGGATTTGACGATCTGGACTGGTTGCCGGATCCGCGCATCGAGGAACGTTCCGATCTGCAGATGGAAGGACAGTCATGAGCGGTACCGGCATCGACATACCGCGCGATGAGGATGCGGTGGTCGTTATCGGCTCGGGTGCTGGCGGGGGCACGCTGGCGCACGAACTCACTCTCAAGGGGGTGCGGGTGGTTTTGCTCGAAGCCGGGCCAGCACTTCAACCCGAGGACTACGTCAACGACGAATGGCCGGCATTCAATCAGATGGCCTGGTTGGACATGCGCACCACGTCCGGCTCGTGGCGGGTTCACCGTGATTTCCCCAACCTGCCCGCCTGGATCGTTAAGGCGGTTGGTGGCACTACCACACACTGGTCCGGAGCGACGCCCCGCTTTAAGGATTACGAGTTCAAAGCGCTGTCCACCTATGGCGAGGTCGAGGGGGTCAACTTGTTGGACTGGCCGATCACGCTGCAGGAGATGGAGCCCTACTACGACCGGGCAGAGCAGGCGATGGGCTCCACCCATCGACACGGTCGCCCACCGTTGCCGGCGAACAACAATTACAAGGTCTTCGCCAACGGGGCGGAGCGGACTGGGCGGACGATGTACGCCACCGGCCCGTACGCCACGAATGCCGAACCGTATGACGACCGGCCGGCCTCCATTCAGGACGGCTTCAACTTCCAGGGTGACAAGTCTGGGGCGAAGTGGTCCACCAACGTGCGCGAGATTCCGCGAGCGCTCGCCACCGGCAACCTGGATTTGCGTCCGCAGGCTCACGCGGTGCGCATCACCCACGGAAGCAACGGCCGGGTGGACGCGGTGGAATATCTCGACGCCGACGGCAACCTGCACAAGCAGAGCGCGCGGATGGTCTGCGTGGCTGGCAACTCGATCGAGACACCGAGGTTGCTGCTGATGAGCGATTCCGGCGATCACCGGAACGGGCTGGCCAACGGCTCGGATGAGGTGGGGCGCAACTACATGCGCCACCTCACGGGCTCGGCATACGGACGTTTCGAGGAACCGGTGCGGATGTATCGGGGTGAGACGATGGCCGGGATCATCGCCGATGAGTCCTTCCACGACCCACAGCGTGGATTTGTTGGCGGGTATTACATGGAGACGATCTCCCTCGGCCCGGCCTTCTTGGCTAGCTTTGTCGAACCTGGCGCCTGGGGCCGGGAGTTCACCCAACTGCTGGACGCCTACGCCAACACTGCCGGGATGTGGATTGTTGGTGAGGACATGCCCCAGTCCGCCAACCGGGTCACCTTGCACCACGAGATCAAGGACCAGTGGGGACTGCCCGTGCCCAACGTGAACTACGACGACCACCCGAACGACCTGGCGATGCGCCGCCATGGTTATCGCAGCGCCGATGAGATCTATCGGGCGGTCGGTGCCACCGGCGTACATCACACGCCGCCCTACCCTGCCACCCACAATCTGGGAACCTGCCGGATGAGTGAGCGTCCGGAGGATGGTGTGGTGGATAAGTGGGGTCGAGCGCACGAGGTGCCGAACCTGTTCATCAGCGATGGCTCGCAGATGACCACCGGCGCGGCGGCCAACCCAACGTTGACCATCGTGGCGTTGGCGATGCGGCAGGCCGACCACATCGTGGAAGAGTTGGCGCAGTAGGAAGGGTGAACAACACCGAGCCCGACTACGAGCAGCTTGCAGCAAGACTGCATACCGAACTGGGGCCTGCCGGGGTGTCCCGCCGGGCACTGGATCGGTATGCACTGGCCCACGACGCCTCGCACTACCTGCTGGTGCCAGAACTCGTCGCCACGCCGCGAGATGCTGCTCAGGTCGCCGCCCTGCTTCGGGCGTGCGAAGAGGCTGGCGCTCCGCTGACCTTCCGCGCTGGTGGCACCAGCCTGTCCGGGCAGGCCCTGTCCCGGTCGGTCCTGGTCGATACCCGCCGGCACTTCGAAGGTTTGGCGGTGCTCGATGACGGTATGCGGGTCACGGTGCAGCCGGGGGTCACGGTGCGGATGGTCAACGCCCGTTTGGCGCCGTATCGGCGGAAGCTGGGCCCCGACCCCGCCAGTGAGGGCGCCTGCACGATCGGCGGCGTGGTGGCCAATAACTCCTCGGGGATGCACTGCGGCACCGAGTTCAACACGTACGCCACGCTGATCTCGATGGTGTTGATCCTGCCGACGGGCACGATGCTCGATTCGGCTCAGGCCGATGCTGACGAGCGCCTGCGCAGCCTTGAGCCGGGCCTGTATGCCGGCCTGTTGCAGTTACGCGATCGGGTGCGCGGTAGCGCGGAGTCGGTGGCGACGATCCGCCGTCTCTTCGCGATGAAGAACACGATGGGCTATGGACTGAACTCGTTTTTGGATCACGATCGACCGGTCGACATCCTTGTGCACCTGATGATCGGCAGCGAAGGCACTTTGGGCTTTGTTGCCTCGGCCACCTTCGCCACAGTGCCGGTGAAGACGCACGTTGCCTCGACGTTGGCCGTGTTTCCCACGATGAGTGCTGCGGCCGACGCGGTGCCCGCACTGGTGCGAGCGGGCTCAGTCACGGCTGAACTTCTGGATGCCTCGTCGCTGCGGGTCAGTGCTCAGGACCCGGCCTGCCCGGAGCTCATCGCCACCCTCGATGTGCGTGATGAAGCGGCGCTGCTGTTGGAGTGGACGGCGGACGCGCCGGAAGAACTCGCGCAGAGGCTGCGCAGCGCCCGGGCCGTTTTGGGCGAGTTGGACCTGACCCGACCAGCAGAACTCACCGAAGATCCGACTGGCCGGGCAGCTCTCTGGCGGGTGCGCAAGGGGTTGTTCAGTGCGGTGGCTGGGGCGCGGCCAGGTGGCACCAACGCGTTGCTTGAGGATGTGGTGGTCAGACCCGAGGTGCTCGGGCAGGCTTGTGTGGAGCTCACCGAGTTGTTCACCCGGCATGCCTACCCGGAGTCGGTCATATTCGGTCACGCCAAGGACGGCAACGTCCATTTCCTGCTCAACGAGCGGTTCGGCGACGAAGCGGCCATGCAGCGATACCAGGACTTCACCGAGGATCTGGTGGACCTGGTGCTCGGCCACGGCGGCTCGTTGAAGGCCGAGCACGGCACTGGGCGGATCATGGCGCCGTTCGTGAAGCGGCAGTACGGCGAGGAGTTGTATGACGTGATGTGGGCGCTGAAAAGGCTGATTGACCCCCGGGGGTTGCTGAACCCCGACTCGGTGCTCTCCGATGACCCAACCTCATACCTGCGCGACCTCAAGATCGCCCCAGAGGTGGAGCCGGAGGTGGGACGCTGCGTGGAGTGCGGCTACTGTGAGCCAGTCTGCCCCTCGCGTCAGATCACCCTCACCCCCCGACAGCGGATCGTGCTGCGCCGAGAGATGGTCTCCGCCCGCGAGCGAGGCGACGAGGAGTTGGCTGCGGAATTGGAACGAGACTACGACTATGCCGGCGTGCAGACCTGCGCGGCGGACGGTATGTGCCTGACCGCCTGCCCGGTACGGATCGACACCGGCGACCTCGTGCGGCGGCTGCGTGAGCAGTCCGCGCCGCCAGTCCTCGACGCCGTGTGGGCGATGGCTGCTCACGGCTGGCGGGTGGTGCCTCCGGCTGCTGCCGTCGCACTGACGCTGGCCGACCTGGTGCCCGCAGCGTTGCCGACCAGCGCCACCACGCTGGGTCGACGGGTGCTCGGCGCTGACGTGGTGCCGTTGTATGACCACCGGCTGCCCCGTGGCGGGTCGGCCCGAGTCGTTGTGGATGACGCCGACCCCGCAGCCGTGCTGTTCAGCGCCTGCATCGGCACGATGTTCGGCCCGCCGATTCCCGATGAGGTCGAGGCTGGACAGGCACTGCTGTCGCTGGCGCACAGGGCCGGTCTCGCTCTGCGTAGCCCAGCGGGCCTAGCCGGGATGTGCTGTGGCACGCCTTGGAAGTCGAAGGGAATGGGTACGGGGTATCGAGTGATGGCGCAGCGGATGCTACCTGCCCTCTGGCGGGCCAGCGAGGACGGGCGACTCCCGATCGTGTGTGAGGCCTCATCGTGTGCTGAGGGACTGTCCGTGATGATCAACGGTGCCGACAATCGAAACCATGCCCGGATGACCGTGATCGACTCAGTCAGTTGGGTAGCCAAGCAGGTGCTGCCTCACCTCCCGGTCAATCACACGTTACCCAGCATCGCAGTGCACCCTACCTGTTCCAGCACCGCGAACGGCTCCACGCCTGACCTCATCGCCTTGGCCCGCGCAGTAGGCGACACGGTAGACGTGCCAGCGGCCTGGGGATGCTGCGGGTTCGCCGGCGACCGCGGGCTGCTGCATCCCGAACTGACGGCAGCAGCCACCGCCCCAGAAGCTGCAGAGGTCCTCGGGCGCGCACCGAAGGAGGCCTACTACACCGCATACGTCTCGTGCAACCGGACCTGCGAGATCGGCATGAGCCGCTCCACCGGTCGGCCTTATCGGCACATCCTCTCACTGTTGGACGAGGTCACCAGCTCACGTTGAGTGTGCTGATCGCTGCACCCAGCTGCTACACGGGTCGAGTCCGACAGATGCCTCGGCGGCATCGTTGATGGGTGCACGTTCAGATGATGGGCTCGATGGCGGTCGATGACCCCCTGCCCGCGAGCGATGATCCACGTGCCAATGAGCTGCTCTGCCGATACCGGGTCCGCAGAGCACCGGGACGAAACGCGCCTCGTCGTGGCGTGGCAGTGACCTGTTCCAGCGTCTTTGTCGCACTTGAGGCTGTGGATCAGACCACATTTGGGCCTTCTGGGTTGGGTTGATTGTTTCGTTGGTTTCGGTGGTAGGCAAGTCGTGCCTGCCGGGCTTGGTCCAGTCCCTCGCGGCGTGCTTGACGGATCGCTTTGCCGCGGCCGGTGTGTTCGTCATCGGGGGTGACGTAACCGATGCCGGAGTGCAACCGGGTCGAGTTGTAGTCCTGTCGGGTGGCGTCGAGTTCGGCGCGCAACGTGGCGGGGTCGGTGATCGCCAGTAGGTGCGGGTAGTCCATCTTGATGGTCCCGTTCAGGCTCTCGATCCACGCCTGATCGGTCGGGGTCGAGGGCCGGCCGAAGTGTTGGGCGATCGCGACCATGGCCATGAACTTTCGGGTGTTCCCGGCGATCATTTGTGACCCGTTATCGCTGACGGCGAGCAGGATCGGGGACAGCCCGTCAGCAACGTCGGGGTCCACCCTGGCGCCGATGGCTTCGGCGCGTTCCAGCGCGGCCTCCAGGAGCCCTTCGGCGTCCAGGGCGTTTTCGAACCCGAGCCGGACCTGGGTGTGGGTCTCCTGCGCGGAGACGACGTGGGTGATCCACTTGCGCGAGACCAGGTCCTCGATGATCAACACGGCCATCCCCGCCGCACCGAAGTGGGTGGTGTCGAAAATCCAGATGGAGTTCGGGGTGTAGGACGTCCAGTCCGGGAACGGCCTTCGTTTGGACTTGCCCGGCCGTGGCAACGGGCGAAAGTGCACGTCAGCCTCGTGCAACACCCGGCGCACCGTGGACGGTGAAGCCCAGAACGTGTTCGTGTAGGACCCCCGGTGGGCTAACCGGCGGTGCGAACGGTCTTTCTCACCCCAGGCGTCGAACAAACCCAGGATTGCTTCGATCTCCACCGGGAGCAGGGCGTTGACCGACCCACCGGGTCGGGCATCGACCAAGTCGCGGTGGTGGCGGCGGGTGACCCAGCGTTGCACCCGCCGCCGGCTGATCCCGAGCAGGTCACAGGCTTTGGACAGGGGCCATCCGGCTTGCGTGGAGTGATCGACCAGACCCAACAACACGTCATTAATCGACGAGTCGACCCGGGCCGGGATCGGCGCGGTCACCACG
>JBBSNC010000154.1:0-6661 GCA_038232855.1 Actinomycetales bacterium | reverse complement strand
GCTGAGCTCCAGCACTTCGACGCCAGCCGGCATGTCCCACACCAGGTCGAGCAGGCGAGCGGCCTCCTGGCACTCGGCGGCATCCGGGGCCAGCGTGATTTCGACACCGGCCCGCTGAGCGGAGGCCGAGGCTTCCTGGTGTGCTTGGTCGAGCAGATTGTCTGGGATCGGCTGCGACGTCGTCATGGCACGACCGGCTGCTCCAGCAGGCGTTGCACCAAGGCCGCGAGCATTGCCGTGCGCCCTGGGATCTCGTCAATGATGGCGTGCTCATGGTCGGCATGTGCACCGGCACCGATCGCGCCGAGGCCATCCAGCGTGGGGGCGCCTTCGCCCGCAGTGATGTTGCCGTCGGAGGCGCCACCGACGTCGACGCCCTCAGGGGTGGCGAGTCCCAACCTTTCGCATACCTCGCCGAGCGCGGCATACAGGCTGGCAGATGAGGAGCGCTGCAGCGGTGGGCGATTGATGCCGCCGGTGACCTCGAGTCGTGCGCCTTCCAAGTGTGGTTTCAACGCGTGGATCGCCTCGCTCACCCGCTGTTGCTCGGATTCAGTGCGGGCACGCGAATCCACATCGAGGTATGCCGTCGCGGGCACCGTGTTGGTGCTGGAACCACCACCGAATGTCGTCGGGATCACGGTCGTGCCGGCGTCGTCGTCACCCAGTGTTGCGACGACCTGCATCTGGTGGGCCAACTCCAGACCGGCGTTGATGCCTGCCTGCGGCTCCAAGCCGGCGTGGGCCGCCTTGCCGTGTGCGGTGATGCGGAAGTCGGAGGCCCCCTTGCGACCAATCTTCACCGCTCCACCATCGGCGCTGGCTTCGAGCACGAGCACCGCTGGCCGATCGGCCACTTCGTCGATGATGAGCTGCCTCGAGGTGGTCGATCCGACTTCTTCGTCGCCGGTGACGAGCAGGCTGAGCCCACCGAGCGGCATACCCTCGTCGCGCAGCATCGAGATGGCGTGGATAGCCATGACCAGGCCGGTCAGCATGTCGAAGGACCCCGGCCCGCGCAGGATGCCCTCGGCAGTGGAGAACGGAAGCCGCGCCAAGGTGCCGTGCGGCCACACCGTGTCCTGATGGGCCAGCAGCAGCACGCGGATCGGCGTCTGGGTCGGGTCGTCACTCCACCGCAGGCGCAGATGGGTGACCCCCTTGCTGACGACGGTTTCGGGCCGCAAGCCCAAGCGCTCGTGGATCAGGTCTGCGATGTCTGCTGCCCCGGCCGCCACGGCAGCGTGATCCTGCGAAGGAGTCTCAAGCGTGATCAGCCGCTCCAGATCGACCAGCATCTGCGGCAGCCGGTCTTCGGCGGCCGCGAGGAAGTCATCGCTCATCGGTTAGTGCTGGATGTATCCGACAAGTTGGTCGCGCTCGACCTGCAACTCATCGATGCGGTTCTTGACGATATCCCCGATGCTGACGATCCCGCGCAACTTGCCATCGACGACGACCGGCATGTGGCGGATGCGGTGGTCGGTCATGGTTTGTGCCAGGGTCTCCAAGTCGTCATTGAGGGTGCAGGTGTGCACGTCGGGGGTCATGATCGAACTCACCGGTTGATCGAGGATGTCGCTGCCGGAGTGGCCAAGCCCCCGCACCACATCGCGCTCGCTGACAATGCCGGCGACGTCGCTGCCATCGCTGCTGACCACCACTGATCCGATCCGCTTCTCGGCCAGTATGTCGACCAGCTCCCGGATCGGCGCGTCTGGGTGGAGCGTTGCGACCGTATCGCCCTTGCGTCGGAGTACCTCGCTGATGCGCATCTTTGGACCATATCCCTGCTGGTCGCACTGCACCAGGGATGCATCACTCAGGATGTCGCCAGCGCGGCTTCGAAGATGTCGTGCAGGTCGCTGCTGAACAGCACGAATCGGACCACGTCCAACGTTTCACTGTGGGCCTTGGCGAAGGCGCGAACTGTTGCCACCGCGATCTGCGCGACCTGTGCACCATCCCAGCCGTAGACGCCCGCGCTGATGGCCGGGAAGGCGAGGCTGCGAGCGCCCTGCTGCACGGCGACCTCCAGGCTGCGCCGGAAACAGGACGCCAGTTGCTCGGGGTCGCGCTGGCCCCGGTGCCAGTTCGGCCCCGCGGTGTGGATGACCCACTGGGCAGGCAAATCGCCCGCGCCGGTCGCCACGGCCTCGCCGACTGGGAGGCCGTCGTGCCAACGCGCGGCTCGCAGCCGTCGACACTCGTGGAGCAACGTTGGCCCGGCAGCCGCGTGGATCGCTCCGTCGACTCCGCCGCCGCCCATCAAGGTGGAGTTGGCTGCGTTGACGATGGCATCCACCTGTTGGGTGGTGATGTCACCCCGGATCGCCTCGATCTGCATACCTCGATTATGCCGACTCCGTAATAATCCAGCAGGTGAATCGCCCTTCTGCTGCTGAAGAACAGTTGCGGCCCAACCCAATCCGCGAGGGCTGTTGGCACCGAACCACCAGCCAGGTGGGTCAAATCGGCCACGCCACTCTTCTAAGGAGCTCAATGATGAGAAGGATCTCCCTAGTCCTCGCCCTCGCCGCCGCCGGCTCCGTCGGGATGGCTGGCACGGCCACCGCGGCCCACGACGACAATCCGTCGGCCAAGGTCGCGAGTTACTCCTATGGTTTGAATCCTGTCCAGGCGGAGTCGGTGCCGAACAGTCAAGCCACCGGCACGACCCGGGTCAAGGCCCTGCCCAACGGGAAGGTGCAGGTGAAGGTCAAGGCCAGCGGCCTAGCTCCGAACCTGCCGCATGCGATGCACTTGCATGGTGTGCCTGGTGAAGCCCAGGACCTCGGTTGCCCGGGACCGGCCGCCGACACTGACGGAAACGGCTTCGTTACTATCATCGAGGGTCTCCCGTTCTATGGCGGCATCTTGGCTTCGTTGACCACGTCGGGTGACACCACCCCCGGCAGCGCGCTGGCGTTGGACCGCTTCCCAGTGGCAGACGAAAACGGAAACCTGAGCTACTCGCGCACCTTCCGCAGCGCGGCCGCATTCGCCAATGCGGGCACGGTGCAGGTTGTAGTGCACGGCATCGACTTCAACGGCAACGGTGCGTATGACTTCGACGCTGGCCCGTCGTCGATGACCGACGCCTTCCCGTTGGAGGGCACCATCCCAGTGTTGTGCGGCGGTATCGCTAACTGATCACTGGGGCCATAGGGGTTTACAAGGTTGAGGTACGGAAAATTGTTTGGGCTGATGCCATCCATCGGCGTCACCGCGACGAATACCTCAGTGGAACGACAAGGTGCTCAGTCACCTTGCACCACGTAGGCGTATGAGGCAATGCCCCGCCTCGATGGCCCGACGGGCGCGCTGCTTCAAGCAGCGCGCCCGTTGCGGGATGTCGCGCCGCCCGTGCGCAGGCGGGGGAGTCGCGGTCCGCCGGGTTCATGGCCCCGTCTATGGTGAAGGCTTCCACCTCTTGCCCGCGGGTCTGATCGGTACGTCGAAGAATTGTGGCGAATTCTTGAGCGCCCCGCCACTTTCTCCCACGAAGGACTTTTCATGGAAGCCACCGGAGTCGGCACGTCGAGCCTGTCGCGATTGCGCCGCTGGAACGTCGGGCTAGCGGTGCTGCACGGGCTCCAGGTGGTGGCTGTCTTGGTCCTGGCCAACGGTTCGCGATCACTGTCACCTCACGGTTCCCCCAAGGACCCCGAGTAGCGCGCCGCCGGCCTCCGAGGCTCTGTTCGACGTCCGCGTGGGCTTCGCGATCGCGGTGTTCCTCACGCTCGCAGCTCTTGACCACCTGCTCACGGCCACCGTCTTTCGCGGGCGCTACGAAGCCGACCTCCGGAGGGGGTTGAACCGCGTCCGCTGGATGGAGTGCTCCCTCAGCGCGACCATCATGATCCTGCTCATCGGCTTCTACAACGGGCTGACCGGCATTACCGAGATCATTCTGATCATCGGTGCCAACGTCGCCATGATTCTGTTCGGCTGGTTGCAAGAGTTGATGAATCCGCCCGGCCGCACCACGACCACGATGCTCCCCTTCTGGTTCGGATGCATCGCAGGCATCGCCCCCTGGGTCGCCATCGTCGTCAACCTCATCGGCTCTCTCGGTAGCACCACGAATGAGGTGCCCGCCTTCGTGTTCGGGATCGTCACCTCTCTGTTCGTCTTCTTCATGAGCTTCGGGCTCAATCAATGGTTGCAATACCGCCAGATCGGCCGATGGGCGAACTACGCCAACGGCGAGAAGGTCTATCTGGTCCTCAGCTTGGTCGCGAAGACCGCCTTAGCCTGGCAGATCTTCCGTCGTTCGCTCGGTCGGCTGACTCC
The DNA here is from genome assembly GCA_038232855.1 of Actinomycetales bacterium. GTDB lineage: Bacteria > Actinomycetota > Actinomycetes > Actinomycetales > Dermatophilaceae > Ornithinicoccus. The sequence continues at coordinate 2,365 of JBBSNC010000154.1, read as the reverse complement.
CGTCCGGTCTGGCTAGCAGTCTCCCAAGTCAAAGGGGGCGCGTCACCGCCCGGCGCCTTTTCGGGCCCGGGCGCCATGGGAGTGCTCACTCCGCACGCTTGAACAGCGGTCCGAGGTTGATGCCGGTGGTCGGGGTGTTGGGAAGCGGTGACTCGCAGCTGGTGGCCGCGCCCACGGCCCCAGCAACGGTTTGTTGGCGGGATTCGTTGGCGGAGCCGGTCATCACCGCCGTGTAGAGGAGAAGCGAGCTGGTGGCCAACGCCGCCACGGGGCGAAGTGCCGAGGTCTTGTTCATGGGACTGCTCCGATCTGGGATGTACTGCTGCGCACCCTGGTGGTTGCGCTTCCCTCAGCGTCCTCGTACTCACCCGTCCCTCGGAATACGATGATCGGCGTATGTCCCCCAACGGGTTTCAGTCGTATCCTGGCTAGATCCGGGCATTGGAGACCGCCATGAGCAGAGCCACCATCACCAGTCTCGACCTAGATCGGCTCCGGGGCATAGTTGACATCGCCGACGACACCTCTGACAGCTCAGCGGTGGGCGTGACCTTCGCCGTGCTTGACCGGGTCCGCGATCTGATCCGCGGGGACTGGGCGACCTTCTTGGACATACAGGGCGCTGCCCGGCGGTCCCAACACCTCCAGGCGACGACCGGTGGGAGTACATCACTGAAGGGGTGGACGACCCCGGGGACGATACCGACGATCCGTTCTGGAAGAACTACCACTCCTCTATGTGCTCGCTCCCGGACCGGATGAACAAGCCCATGGTGATCTCCGTGCGCGAGATCTACAGCGAGCGGCAGTGGGCCGGGCACCCGATGCACATGGAGGCCATTCCCGACGTGCACGACGAGGTCATGGCGGCCTCGCCGTGGGGGCCCGGCGTGAACCTGCGCCTCATGGTCGCCCGCACGGAGGGGCAGCCGTTCAGTGACCTGGACCGCTTGCTGCTGCGGTTGCTGCAGCCGCATCTACAGCCGCTGTTCCGGCGAACTATGCGCTCGGTCGTTTTCCGGTGGAGCCCCCACTGACCGGGGCGCCAGCGTCAGATCCTGGGACTGGTCCGTGCGGGTATGACGAACCAGAAGGTCGCGGACCAGCTCGGCATCTCGCCCGGGACCGTCCGCAAGCATCTGGAGAACAGCTACGCCCGTCTGCACGTGCAGAGCCGCGTGGCCGCGGTTGGCATGGCCTTCGCGAACAGTGGTGACAGCCTGCAGCACGCTTAGTGGTGCTCGAGTACTTCCGGATCGATCGCGATCTGGCCCTCGCCATCATCGAGAACCAACTCGGTGCGTTGGCCGGACGCCTCGGTGACCTTCGTGCAGCTTTGGAACAACTCACCTAGCAAGGTTCTGCTCGGCGCGCGTGACCGCACATCAGAGTTGAGCGGAATAGGCTCAACTTTGCTGAGGTTGAAACTGGAGAGACGCAGTCAAGCGAGTGCCGACGACCAGGAAGGGGAGGCATAGAGATGGATCTTTCGTTCACGACCAAAGCCCAGGAGGCCGTTTCGACCGCCGTACGCGAGGCGGCCGCCGCCGGGCACGCGGCGGTTGAGCCCGCCCACCTACTTAAGGCATTGATCGAGCAGTCCGACACCACGACCGGGCCGCTGCTGCAGTCGGTGGGTTCCTCGATCGCGGAAGTCGCGCGAGCAACAGAGAAGGTGCTGGCCGGTATGCCGACCGTCACCGGATCATCCGTCGCCAACCCGCAACTGTCGCGGGCCGCGTTGACCGTGCTCAGCGCCGCCCAACAGGCGATGAAAACCCTCGGCGATTCCTTCATCTCTACCGATCATCTCCTCTATGCGCTCGCCAAGGACCCTGCCTTTGGCCTCGACGCCGATGCGCTGATGCAGCAGATCCCCGTCATCCGCAAGGGCGCCAAGGTTGACACCGCAGACCCTGAGTCAACTCATGATGCCCTCACCAAATACGGCACCGACCTGACCGCGGTGGCCCGCGAGGGCAAACTCGACCCGGTGATCGGCCGTGACGCCGAGATCCGTCGAGTGGTGCAAGTGCTGTCGCGGCGGACCAAGAACAACCCGGTGCTGATCGGTGAGCCCGGTGTCGGCAAGACCGCAGTCGTCGAAGGTTTGGCCCAGCGGATCGTCGCTGGGGACGTGCCGGAGTCATTGCGCAACAAGCAACTCATCTCCCTTGACCTCAGCGCGATGGTCGCTGGCGCAAAGTATCGCGGCGAGTTCGAGGAGCGGTTGAAGGCCGTGTTGGCCGAGATCAAGGCCAGCGACGGCCGAGTCGTCACGTTCATTGACGAACTGCATACCGTGGTGGGCGCGGGAGCGACCGGCGAGGGCGCGATGGATGCCGGCAACATGCTCAAACCATTG
>JBBSNC010000153.1:0-6673 GCA_038232855.1 Actinomycetales bacterium | reverse complement strand
TGGCTGAGAACATGACCGGCGATTTGGCCCAACGCCCGGGGGACGTGGTGACGATGCGTGGCGGCAAGAGCGTTGAGATCATCAATACCGACGCCGAGGGCCGATTGGTGATGGCTGATGGTTTGGCGCTGGCCTCGGAGCAACAGCCCAATGCGATCGTGGACATCGCCACCTTGACCGGGGCCTGCACAGTGGCGCTCGGGGTGCGCACCTTCGGCGTCATGGGCAACAACCCAGAACTCATCGATCGGACCCTGTTCAGTGCGGCCGGGGCGGGCGAGTCGGCCTGGGCCTTGCCGCTGCCCGAAGAGATCCGCGCAAGCATGGATTCGCCTGTCGCTGATCTGAAACATACTGGCCAAGCGTCGGCAGGCGCCATGGTTGCCGCTACGTTCCTGTCCGAGTTCGTCGGTCAGGACGCCTCGGGGCAGGCCCTTCCGTGGGCACACCTCGACATTGCCGGCCCGGCCTTCAACAGCAACTCTGCCTACGGATACACGCCTCAGGGCGGCACCGGAGCTGGAGTTCGCACCCTGGTCGAGTTGGCGCGCACCTACGCCGGATAGGCCCCGCCTCAGCCACTCTTGCGACGGAACATCTGCTGGGCTCCGCTGGTCTTCGCGCCCTGTGCACCAGCCACTTTGCTGTGGTCTGAATTGTCCGAGACGTCGGTCCCACCGTGTGCATGCTTCTTGTCTAGGGCTTCGCGGAACTTGCGCTTCACGTCTTCGCCAGGCGCCTCTGCGGCGGTTTCCTGCTGGGCGTCCTCGTCATGGGCCATCTGGGGTCCTCCTCGATACTGGGTGATCAGTCAAACACCCATGCCCTGGATCGGCTAACCGTTTCCGCCGCAACCCCCGCCGCTACGTGGTATCTCGCTGGCGACGTGACCACTCGCGCATCCGCGCGGGGTATCCAGTCTGATTCACGTCATACACAGGGATAGATAGGTCCCGGCAGAGCGCGAATCCGGCCTGCGGGCTGCCCACGGCTCGACGGGTCCACTCTCCGTCGTGCGCGATGAACACCAAGGTCGTGGTGCTGACATTGGTTGCAGGCTCTACGTATGCCTCGACTCCGCGACGGGTTGTCGAGAAGTGCTGGGCGTAAGAACGGACGGCGCTGAGGTCGACCGCCATGTCCGGCCCATCGGTTCGACCGCGGGGGCCAGATCGGCCAAGACCGGTGCTGCCCCCGCTTCGCTTGCGTCGCCACCACGTCATAGGAACCGAGGCTAAACCAACAAGCCTGGAGGCACACCCATTTCGCACCGAGCCGCAGGTTCGCGCAGATGAAATGATACACAGTATGCATTCCGCGAGCGACTCTTCCTCCGTGTACGACATCGTCATCCTCGGCGGAGGAAGCGGTGGGTATGCGTGCGCCTTGCGAGCGGCCCAACTTGGCTTGAGCGTCGCCCTGATCGAGAAAGCCGAGTTGGGGGGAACCTGCTTGCACCGTGGGTGCATCCCGACCAAAGCCCTGCTCCATACCGCGGAGGTGGCTGACACAACGCGCTCCAGCGAGAAGTTCGGGGTGCGAGCTACGTTCGAATCGGTCGACATGCCGGCCGCCCACCGATACAAGGACGCGATCGTGGCCAGGCTCTACAAGGGTCTGCAGGGCCTCGTGGCAGGCGCCTCGATCGATCTGATCCACGGCGAAGGCGCCATGGCCTCTGCCACCACGGTGAAGGTGGGCGAACGCGCCGTGGCAGGGCGCGCTGTCGTGCTGGCCACCGGCTCCCAGCCCCGCCTGTTGCCGGAGGTTTCGATCGGTGGTGCGATCCTCACCAGCGAACAAGCGATCCATGTGCCCGCCATCCCCCAGCGCGTCGTCGTGTTGGGCGGTGGGGTGATCGGTGTGGAGTTCGCCTCGATCTTTGCGTCCTTGGGTTCCGATGTCACGGTGGTTGAGGGCCTGGAGCGGTTGGTGGCTTCTGAAGATGCCTCCATTTCGGCCGCGCTGAGGCGAGCGTTCGGCAAGCGCGGTATCGCAGTACGCACCGACACGAAGGTGCAGCGCGCTCAAGCCGTCGGCGACGGAGTCGAGGTAGTGCTTTCCGATGACACCGTCCTTGAAACGGATCTGCTCTTGGTCGCCGTCGGTCGTGCACCGGTGACCGAGGAGCTTGGTCTGCAGGCCGTTGGCGTCAGCACCGATCGGGGGTTCGTCACCACAAACGCGCGTCTACAGACAAGCGTAGAGGGTGTCTACGCAGTCGGAGATATCGTCCCCGGGCTGCAGCTGGCCCATCGAGGCTTCGCCCAAGGGATCTTTGTGGCTGAGGAGGTCGCCGGACTCAGCCCCGAGGTCGTGGACGAAACCGGCATTCCCAGGGTCACGTATTGCGACCCAGAGATCGTCTCGGTCGGTCTCAGCGCCGCACAGGTTGAGGAGCAACACGGGCACTGCCAGATCCAAGAGATCAATCTTGGCGGCAATGGGAAGTCGCAGATCTTAGGGACGACCGGCTTCGTCAAGATCGTCCGAGCCGCAAGCGATGGACCGGTGCTCGGCATACACATGATCGGTGCACGCATGGCGGAGCAGGCGGGCGAAGCTCAACTGATTGTCAACTGGGAGGCGCTGCCGCAGGAGGTGGCCGCTCTCATTCACGCTCATCCCACTCAGAATGAGGCGCTCGGTGAAGCCCACCTGGCTTTGTCGGGGCAACCGCTGCACGCGCACTCGTAGAGCGCGCCACGGTCTACCATCATAAAGCCCGCCAACGCAGCCAAACCCGACGCGCTTTTCGATGCACAAACCGCACACACACAACTAGACTGCAAATCCCCGGATGAGGAGACGTCGAGAATGTCAGAACGCGTGAGTATGCCAGCCCTTGGTGAGTCCGTCACTGAGGGGACGGTGACCCGCTGGTTGAAGAGCGTGGGCGACGAAGTCGAGGTCGACGAGCCCTTATTGGAGGTTTCGACCGACAAGGTCGACACAGAGATCCCCTCTCCGGTTGCCGGCATCCTGCAGGAGATCCTGGCCGAGGAGGACGAAACAGTTGAAGTCGGCGCTGACTTAGCGGTGATCGGTGATGGCGATGACTCCGGCTCGGACGACGATGCCTCAGACAGCAAGGATGACGCTGACAGCAAGGATGACGCTGACGACGGAGACGAGGCGGAGAGCGACACCGAGGGCGAATCATCGTCCCAGGACAAGGGCGCAGACGAGGACGCATCATCGTCCCAGGACGAGGGGGCAGACGAGGACGACTCCACCGATAGTGACTCCTCAGACGCGAATGACTCTTCTGGCGGGGATGACTCAGGCGAGGGGGAACGGATCACCATGCCCGCCCTCGGCGAGTCGGTCACCGAGGGCACCGTGACACGGTGGCTCAAGTCTGAAGGTGACGACGTCGAGGTTGATGAGCCGCTCCTGGAGGTTTCGACAGACAAAGTCGACACCGAGATTCCGTCGCCCGCAGCGGGCAAACTGACCAAGATCCTCGCCCAAGAAGATGACACCGTCGAAGTCGGCGGCGACTTGGCTATCATCGGCGGCGGTTCCGAGTCCAGCGGCGGCGGTGCTGACTCCAGCGATAGCGATGAAGACGCCGGCAGTGCGGACTCCGAGGGCAGCGATTCGGAGCCGGAGACCTCCACCGAAAACAGTTCTTCGAAGGAGTCTTCCTCCGAAGACCCTTCTTCAGGCGACAGCGAAGACCTCGCCTCTGAGCAGGAACTCCACGAGGACGCGGCTGAGGAATCCTCAGACTCCGATAGGGCCGCGCAGTCGGAGGAGGAGGATTCCAGCTCGACAACTGACGGGAGCGCGGACTCCTCAAGTAAGGACGTCAGCTCCTATGTCACTCCCCTGGTGCGTAAGTTGGCTGCCAAGCATGACGTCGACCTTGCCTCCATTGACGGCACTGGCGTAGGCGGTCGGATCCGCAAGCAAGACGTCATGGATGCTGCTAAAGCTGCTGAACAGCCAGCCGCTGAGGAGAGCAAGCAAGCACCCGCTGCTGCCGCTGAGGACTCGACCAGTGGCGAGTCCAAGTCGGCCTCCAGCGATTCTCGACAGGTCGATGACAGGCGCGGGACAACCGAGAAGATGTCCCGTCTACGCAAGGTCATCGCAAGCCGGATGGTCGAGTCGCTGCAGGTTAGTGCTCAATTGACGACCGTGGTCGAGGTCGACGTCACCAAGGTCGCGCGATTACGGGCCGGGGCGAAAGATGACTTCCTCAAGCGCGAGGGCGTGAAGTTGTCGTTCATGCCGTTCTTTGCGCTCGCCGCAGTTGAAGCGCTGAAGCAGCACCCCACGGTGAATTCGAGCATCGATGGCGAGGAGATCGTCTTCCATGCTCAAGAGCACCTTGGGATCGCTGTGGACACTGAGAAGGGTTTGCTTGTCCCGGTTGTCAAGGGCGCAGGTGATCTGAACATCGCGGGATTGGCACGTAAGATTGCGGACCTGGCCGAGCGGACGCGGACCAACAAGATTGGACCGGATGAGCTGGGCGGAGGCACCTTTACCCTGACCAACACTGGCAGCCGAGGGGCATTGTTTGACACCCCGATCCTCAATCAGCCACAGGTCGGCATCCTGGGCACCGGTTCGGTGGTTCGCAAGCCGATCGTGGTGCTCGATGACGACGGCGGCGAAACGATCGCGATTCGCTCCATGGTGTATTTGGCACTGACGTATGACCACCGAATCGTCGATGGTGCCGACGCCGCCCGCTTCCTCTCCACGGTGAAGGCGCGTCTGGAAGGGGCGTCGTTCGAGGTCTGATCCGAGCGCCGGGGCGCCGCGTACAGTTGACACCATGAACGAGATCGCACACGAGCCCGAGCCCGGCACCGTCGCCATCACTGGCTCTTCTGGGTTGATCGGAAGCGCTTTGTCGAAGGCCCTACGGGACCGCGGTGATCGAGTCCTTCATCTGGTTCGGCGCAGCCCCAGCGTCGACGGATTGCCCGAGGGTGTCCGCGAGGCTCAGTGGGACCCCGATCAGCGTGAACTCGACGCGAGTCTGCTCGAAGGCGTCACTGCATTGGTCCATTTGGCTGGTGCTGGCGTGGGCGACCACCGTTGGACATCCAACTACAAGCAGACGATCCGGCGCTCGCGTCTGGATGGCACAGAAGCGGTCGCCGCTGCCGTGGCCCAGCACGCTGGATCACTACGGTTGATTTCGGGCTCCGCCATCGGTTACTACGGAAATCGCGGAGCGGATGTGCTGACCGAGGAATCGGCTCTTGGCCAAGGCTTCCTCGCGGAGGTATGCCGTGACTGGGAAGCGGCAACGTGGCGTGCGAAGCAGGCGGGCAGCCTGGTGGCCTTGGTGCGCACTGGGATCGTGCTTTCTCCGCAGGGAGGGGCGATGACCAAGATGATGCCGCTGGCGAAGTTCGGCTTGGCCGGACCGCTGGGTTCAGGCAAGCAGTATTGGTCCTGGATTACCTTGCACGATCACATCCGGGCCCTGCTGTTTCTTTTGGATCGCGCGGACATCACTGGGGCCGTCAACCTCACCTGCCCTACCCCGCAGCCCCAGGCCGACGTCGTGCGGTCCCTGGGCGAGCAGTTGCGCCGTCCCGCTGTGCTACCAGCTCCGACGATCGCCTTGCGGGTAGCCCTGGGTGAGATGGCTTCTGAGATCCTGGGCAGTCAACGCGCGCTGCCGACCGTTCTCAGCGATGCGGGCTTCAATTGGGATCACTCCGATCTGGACACGGCGATGTCGTGGTTGATCGCCCAGCCGGAGGAGCCCAACGCCGAAATAGGTAGCGATAGTACGAGCGAAGCGATGTCCGAAGATAGTTCATCGCTAGGGATGAACGAGCCGGGCGACGCCACCCTGTCGCAGGACGAGCCGGCCCCCAGCCCTCGTTAGGCTTACCGCCAAGCAACGAGGCGCCACTGGTCCTCCACCCGCTGCACGGTGATCACGACTTCCTCGGTTGTTGCTTCGATGTCTTCAGCGGCGCCTGAGTCGGTGGTCATCGTCATCGGCGTGCGCTCGATGGTGGCCCGCATAAGCACTTCGGCTTCGTCAGCCGAACCAAACTCTTCAGGCAGGATCTCGACGCCTGAAGCAATGAATTCCACGTGATCGAAACGAGCCCCTTCTCGGGTCAGTTCACGCAACGCGCTTGCGTCCGCCGCCCAGGCCGCAGACCCCGGCGCGTGCGCCTGAGTCAACTCTGACGGCGTGCCGGATTCCCAGGCTCGGGCGCGAGCGTCGAGAAGCTCTTGGACCACGAATTGGAGCTCAGACTGGCTAGCACCGGCGAGATCCTGTGTGCTCGCAAGTTGCTGAGAGGGTTCACCGGTTTCGGCCTCCTGAACCGTCGGCCCCGCCGTCTGCTCAGCCGCCTGCTCCTGGATGTCCTGTTCCGGGGCTTCACTGGCGGAATCTTCGTGCGGGGGAGCAGCAGATTTCTCACCGGGTAGCGCCGGGGCCTCGTCCCTAGCGATCGGCTGACCGCTTTGAACGACGCCCGCACGCGACTCCAAAGAACGACCGGACGGCGCGAACATCATCACAAAAGCAAAGCTGACGAGCGCGACCACGCTGCACGCCGCCACGAAGAAGGGCCTGACTGGGGCCCGGTGAGCGGCCGATCGCGATCTAGCCGAGCGGCCCACTCCGAGGCGGGTGGACATCTGGCGACGTATGTCGGGATGGGGTGGGGCCGGCTTG
>JBBSNC010000152.1:0-6813 GCA_038232855.1 Actinomycetales bacterium | reverse complement strand
CATGTTGTCGGCCACCGTCATGTGCGGGTAGAGCGCGTAGTTCTGGAAGACCATGGCGACGTCACGGTCCTTGGGGGGCAAGGTCGTCACATCTTTGTCACCGATCAGGATGCGGCCACGGTTGACCTCTTCGAGCCCGGCGAGCATGCGCAGGCTGGTGGACTTGCCGCAGCCGGAGGGGCCGACGAGGACGAGGAACTCACCGTCTTCGATGTCAATGGAAAGGTCCGTGACCGAGGGGGAATCCGCCCCTGGGTAAATTCGGACAATGTTGTCGAGTGTCACTGTGGCCATGAGCCATCTACTCCTTCACCGGCAGGTACGTGCCGGACGATCCGTTGTAAAGGTCACCACTGGCGTATACCGAATGGCAGTCTCTAGCAATGCACTCGGCACCACGCGACCGGAGGCCGCAACGAATCCAAGCAGCACTGCAAAGACCTTTTCAACGTACCGGATGCAATCGCTCTCCGCTAGGGTCTGCGCTGCATCGATACCCCATCATTCGCGGCCGGCAAGGGGCTCTGCTCGCGGGGCAACCGGGCGGCCATGCGCACTGCCAGCAGGAGCTCCAACATCGCCACCACGCTGTGCTCGTTCTTCACCCGATAGCGCGCAACGGTGCTGCCCGGCCCGACCTTCACGCTGATGTCATGCTCACGCAACTCCGCGAAGGCGCGTTCGTCGGTCACGTCGTCACCGGCATACACGATGACATTGGCCCCGACGGACTCAGCCAAGTCCAGCAGCGCGGATCCCTTGTCGGCCTCAGTCACCGCGAGTTCTACGACGTCTTTGCCTCGGGTCAGCATGACGCCAGGGTGAGTGGTGGCCAACGCTACGGCGGCCGTTGAGGCCGCTTGGGCAGTGGCCATCGGCAGCCCCCGGGTATGCAGCACCAAGGCGGTCGGTTTGCCCTCGATCCGGGCTCGCGGATGCTCGTCCAGCAAAACCTGCAGATCGGCTTCCAAGCGGTCGAAGCGGACTTGCTCATGAGCCGACAAGACTCGGTGCTGCGCACGGGAGGACTCGGCGCCATGACTGCCGATCAAGATGATCGAGTTTTCCGCGGCACTGAGCTCTTGCAATGGCTCTAGTGCTCGACCGGAGACGAGGGCTACCGTAACGTCTTCGAGCTCGGCTAGGGCATGCAGGGCTGGCATCGCGCCCGTGACGGGTTGGACGTCCATCGGCTCATCCGCCAGCGGAGCCAGGGTGCCGTCGAAGTCGACGGCCACCAGCAGGTGCTCGACGGCGCCTAGGGGTGCTAGGACGGCGCGAAGAGTCTCGTTCATGCCTACTTCCTCCTGCCGCACAGCTTTCTTGGTTAGTCAGAGATTAGCGCTGGATCCGGTGTCGGGCGGCGAGGTGGCTTGGCCGGCGCGTGCTCCAACGCCTCCAGGTAGGTCTCCGCCCAGGCGTGCACATCGTGGGTGCGCACCCGCCGACGCATCGTGCGCATGCGTCGGCGTTTCGTCCCCGGGTCGTCGAGCAGAGCCTTCATAAACGTGCGCTTCAACCCGACCACGTCGTGCGGGTTGCAGGTGTATGCCGATCCCAGTTCTTCGGCAGCACCGGCGAATTCGCTGAGCACAAGGGCGCCGCCGAGGTCATGTCGAGCAGCCACATACTCCTTGGCAACCAGGTTCATGCCGTCTCTTATTGGGGTCACCAGCATGACGTCAGCCACCTGATAGAGCGCGGCCAATTCCTCCTGCGGGTGCGTGTGGTGCAAGTAGTGAATGGCCGGCTGGCCGATGTTGGAGAACTCGCCGTTGATCCGGCCCACCATGCCTTCCACCTGGGTGCGTAGGCGTTGGTATGCCGCCACTTGCTCTCGGCTGGGCGTCGCGACTTGGACAACGGCCACCTCACGCGGGTCGATCGTGCCGTCTGCCAAGAGCTCAGAGATGGCACGCAACCGGTGTCTGATGCCTTTGGTGTAGTCGAGCCGGTCGATGCCGAGCATGACGGCGCGCGGGTTGCCGAGCGAGGCGCGCATCTGCACTGCACGCTCTCTGACTTCGGAGGTCATGGCCAGTGCCTCCATGGAGGTGAAGTCGACGGAGATGGGGACGGCTGAGGTCCGCACGGTCCGCGCTGCACCGCCCAACGAGCCGTCATCGGAGCCCTGCCAGGTAATCAACTCGCCCTTGGAGGTGGCCCCCAATACGGCACGGCACGCACGCACGAAGTTGCTGGCATCGCTCGACTTCTGAAAGCCCAGAAAGTCCGCGCCCAGCAGGCCGCGCAGCAGACCGGCTCGCCATGGCAACTGGGAGAACAGCTCGACCGGAGGGAAGGGCACGTGGTTGAACCACCCGATGCGCACGTCTGGGCGAATCTCGCGCAGCAGAGCCGGGAGGAGTTGGAGTTGATAGTCGTGCACCCACACGGTGGCACCGGGATTGGCGATGCCGGCGATGGCGCGCGCAAACCGCTCGTTGACCGTGCGGTACGAGGCCCACCAGCGCCGATGAAACTGCGGTGCGGTGATCACGTCGTGATAGATCGGCCACAGAGTGGCGTTGCTGAACCCCTCGTAGTAATCGGTGAGATCACGGGCGTGGAGCACGCCCGGGTGCAGTTGCAAGCCTTCCTGCGTAGAGAAAGGTTCCGTGGAGATTCCCGTCTCACCGGCCCAGCCGACCCATGCCCCACGTCGCGTTCGCATTACCGGCTCCATGGCACTCACAAGGCCACCGGGGCTGGTGTGCCATCCGTGACTGCCGTCTTCGTGGACTACCCGGTCCACGGGCAGTCGATTCGCCGCGATCACGAAGTCTGCGCCGTTGGTCGATGAAACCATCGAGGCTCCTTCCGCGTCTTGTTAATAGACAGTAAGCGATTGAGGCCAGTCCGGCCCCGTCTGAATCAAGAACCGAAGCCAGAGCGCATACCGTGGAGTCCGTGACCGAAGAGTTGTCCTCCGCTGCCGAGGGCGAGCAGGCGCGCCGCATCGGCCCATATCTGCTGGGCCCCCGCCTGGGCGAGGGCGGCATGGGCGTGGTCTACCGCTCGACGTACAACGATGGACGCGCGGTGTCGATCAAGGTGTTGCGTCCGCATATCGCTCATGACGAGAACGCTCGGGCCCGGCTGCGGCGCGAAGTCGACACCTTGGCGCGAGTGCATCACCCACGGGTGGCGTCGGTGCTGGATGCCGACGTCGATGGCCCTGCCCCTTACATCGTGACGGAGTACGTGCCCGGTGCCCCGTTGGATGCTGTGGTCGCCGAGCAAGGGCCGCTGAGCCCTGAGGCGCTGGTCAATCTTGGCAGGGGGCTCTCGCAGGCGTTGTCGGCCATCCATGATGTCGGGATCGTGCATCGGGATCTCAAGCCGGGCAATGTGTTGATGGTGGGCGATGACCCAGTCGTCATTGACTTCGGGATCGCGCAGGTGGCGGAAGACTCTCGGTTGACGATGACCGGAATGGTGATGGGCACCCCGGGTTACCTCTCGCCAGAGGTTGTCGAGGGGGGATCGGTGACGCGGGCGACCGACTGGTGGGGTTGGGCCGCGACGTTGTCGTTTGCGGCCAGCGGGCAGCCCCCGTTCGGCAGCGGGCCGATGAGCGTCGTGCTGGACCGGGTCGTGCGAGGACGGACGAAGCTCGAGGGCGTCGACGAGCAGTTGCGCCCCTTACTGCTGGCAGCGTTGGGCACCGACCCGACACGGCGACCTGATTCTTCAGAAGTGATGGCCGCAATGGAGGCGTATGCCGCGCATCGGCCAGTGACCGAGGCGATGACCGCTCGGTCGCTGAGTGCCGCGCGTTCGGTCGCTGGCACTGACCGCACCGGCGGCACCGGGACGATCGTGCCCCCGTCCCGAGAGGATTCGACTCGGGTGGCCCCGGTGGTGGATCCCACCCGCGCCCAGCCGATCCCACACACCCGCGTCGCGCCGTTGGCAACGCCCGCGCATCAGCAACCGGCGATGCCCGGCCAGCGGCCGGCATACCGTGACCCGCAGCCATATCCACACACGCAGTCCTACCCCTCGCAGAGATTTGCCGGGTCCCCGCCAGCGCCTGCAGGCCACTCCGGGCCACAGTCGACTGATCGCCGTGACCCCTATCCGCCGTCTGGCCAGGCTGGCCGTGGGCAACCCTGGAGCCAACCGGCCAGCCCATACGGTCAGCAACCGGGCCAGGCCGGGCGAGGGACGGCATACCCGGTCAGCCAGGGTGATCCGCGGATCGGGCGTCCGATGCGTACTGGGACGATCCTGACGCTGTTGGCGGTCTTCGTCGGCCTATGCACGGTGACGCCCCTGTTTGCCTGGCTCGCCCTCGGACTGTGGTCGGTGCTGACCCGGTGGGTTGATCGCTCGATGACAGGTCTGGTGATGAGACGGCACGAGGCGGGACCGCGGGGCAGCGACATCCCGATGACGTTGCTGGCTGCGCCGCTGCGGCTGATCCCAGCGTTCTTCACCGCGTTGCTCTGGGTGTTGCTGCCCCTGGGTTTTGCGGTCACCGCCGCAATTGCTACCACTGTGGGCATGACCCGAGGCGCCGGCCTGGCGATGACCGTCGAGGATCCCCTGCCGATCGCGGTCGGTTCGGCGCTTGGAGCGGTCGTCGGTTGGTGGGGCCCCGGCAGCATCTCGATGCGTCGTGGCACCCGCACCACCATTCGCGCCGTGCTGCCGACGGGTATGATCACGCAACTCTTCGTGACCTTCTTGCTCGTGGGCTCGGTGGCTCTGGGGGCGTGGGCACTACTGGATGGGCAGCCGGTGTCGTGGTGGCCTAACCCTTCTGGTGATGCTCCGCTGATCGACCGGCTGCCATCGCAAGTTTTTGGTCAAGACTTCCTTTTGCGATAACAGGTGGGTTGGCGTCTGATCGGGCGACGCGTACCGTTACCAGTTCGTTATCTCTTTGGATTCCTTTGGAAGGACCTCCATGACCTCTTACGGCAAGCACCGGGCTGCCCGTCGGCAGATCCCCGGTGTCGCAAGTGCGCGCCGCGCAGGCACCATGACGCTAGCGGCTGCCGCCACTGTGGCAACCCTCGGCGTGGGTGTTCCGGCCGCCCAGGCCGACAGCGTGTGGGACCGCGTCGCGCAGTGCGAGTCCAGCGGCGACTGGAGTATCAACACCGGGAACGGCTACTACGGCGGGGTGCAGTTCTACCAGCCGACCTGGGTCGGCTATGGCGGTCGGGAGTACGCCTCGTATGCCCACTTGGCGACCAAAGAAGAACAGATCGCCATCGCTCGTCGCGTGCTGCACACCCAAGGGCCGGGAGCGTGGCCGGTGTGTTCTGTGCGGGCGGGTTTGACGCGATCCAACGGTGGCGCCGACCCCAATGCCACGCCCGGCGGTAGCACCTCGCCAGAAACCGGAGTAGACGTCACGCGCTACGTTTCGGCGAACACGGCCGCGAATATCCGCTCCGGCCCGGGATTGAACTACCGGATCGTGGGCACCCAAGACCGCGGCGACAAGTTCGAGGGCCGACTCTCCGGGGGGTGGCTGCGCCTGTCGAGTGGTCGCTACATCAGTTCGGTTGTGCTCTCAAGCTCGCCGATCGGCGGCACGACCGATCCCTCGCTGAGCACGGTGACGCGCTATGTCAGCGCTAACACCTCGGCCAACGTTCGCTCTGGACCGAGCACCCGATACGCGATCGTGGGTAGCGAGGACCGCGGCGAAAAGGTAAGCGGGACCCTGCGCGACGGCTGGCTCCGTCTGTCCAGTCGCCGGTACATCGGCCCCGCGGTATTGTCATCGAGCCCCATTGGTGGCACGACGGACCCCTCGCCCAGCACCGTGACTCGCTACGTCAGCGCGAACACTGCGGCATACGTGCGCTCAGGTCCTGGCACGGGTTACCGGGTCGTCGACACCGAAGCACGTGGCGAGAAGGTGCGTGGCACCCTCGTCAACGGGTGGCTGAAAATTGGCAACGGGCGTTACATCGGTCCAGCCGTGCTGTCGGGCAACCCCGTCTGACCAACCGTTTCGAGCAGGTAATATTTGTCTCCGGTCGATCGTCCCCCACGGGCGGTCGGCCGGATGCTCGCTGGCGTGGCGCAATCGGTAGCGCACCTGTCTTGTAAACAGGGGGTTAGGGGTTCGAGTCCCCTCGCCAGCTCTCCTCTTGACCAGCAGTTTTAGGCCTCTGACCTGCGGATATGTTTCGCGGTGGGCTCTTCCCGATGTTGTCACACGTTGACAGATCTAGTCGCACGTAGCCACCCTTAGTGCACGTATGATGCACGAAATGGAGGCCAGATGACGACGCGACGAGGCTTCGGGACGTTACGCAAGCTGCCGTCCAAGCGGTGGCAGGCGACCTACGTCGGGCCTGACCTGAATCGGCATACTGCTCCGCATACCTTCGCGTCGAAGATGGACGCCGAGGTATGGCTGGGGCAGGAGCGGGCGTTGGTGTCCGGCGACACTTGGGTGGCTCCCGGCCGGCGAGCGGAGCTGAAGGAGCGGCTCGCGCCGCCCACGTTTGGGGAGTACGCGAGGCAGTGGCTTGCCGACCGGTCGTTGAAGCCGCGGACCCGCGAGGGCTATGAGCATCTGCTGCGGCGTTACCTCGACCCTGCGTTCGGCGACTTGCCGGTGCCGGAGCTCACCCCGGCGGTGGTGCGCCGTTGGTGGGCCGGTCTGGGGTCGGATCATCCGACGGTGAACGCCCGGGCCTACGCGTTGCTGCGGGCGATCCTCAGCACAGCCGTGACCGACGAGATTCTCGCCAGCAACCCGTGCCGCGTGCGCGCCGCTTCCAACCCTCCGACCAAGAAGGACGTCCGACCTGCCACTCAGGCTGAGTTGGAGATACTGGT
>JBBSNC010000151.1:0-6818 GCA_038232855.1 Actinomycetales bacterium | reverse complement strand
GAAGGTCGCTCAACCCCGGCCAAAGCTAGGAACCGCGCGGCCGTCGCGGCCCCTTCGGCAGGGGTGGGGGTGATGACCAGGATCGTGTCATCGCCAGCGATGGTGCCGAGGATGTCGTGGGGATCGCTGCGATCGATAGCGGAGGCCAGATATTGGGCAGCTCCTGGCGGGGTGCGCAGGAGTACTTGGTTGCCGGAGCTGCGCGCGCTGACCAGCAACTCTTCACACAACCGGGCCAATCGGCCGGAGACCTCTGCCACATCCGGCGCCGGTCTGGCCGTGGTGTCCCCACCTGCCCCTGGCACGGCATACACCAGACTGGCCCCCGGTGTCGGCCTGACTTTGACAGCTCCCAACTCGAGCAGGTCACGCGACAGCGTCGCCTGCGTGACGGTGATGCCATCGTGCTCCAGCAGGCTCAGTAGGTCGGCCTGGGAGGAGACTGCCTGACGTTCGAGGAGGTCGGTGATCCGCTGGTGACGAGCTGCGCGTGTGGTCGGGATCACTCCCTGTAGGTACGCGCCAGGCTCTGCACTACTCATCGTCACGTTGCAGAACTATACAGAACTCTGCATTTTTATACACAATTGTGGTCTAGGTGATGTTCCAGTGCTTCAGCAAGGCGATGCCCGCCCACGCGTGGGCGCTTTGAAACGCCCTGAGGGTCGGCAAGCCTGGCGGGTCTGGCTTACGAGCGCCATGCAGCATGAGGCCGGTGGGCCCGGCGATCATCCCCGTGACACCCCCGACATTCGCGACAGCGCGGCCAGAGACAACGCTTTGAGTGCGTCAGCCCGGCGCTCGACCCATGGGTCTAAACCTGCAGGCGGGTCACCGATGACCGCATCCCAAGCTCGGAAGTCCGGCTCCAACTCTGCCTGCAGATTGGGCGGCGACGCTGGAGCAGGGCATCCCGCCACCTCGGCCAACGCGTCCAGTGCCGACTCGACGAGGTGTCGTTGCCAAGGCCACGCTGGAGGGGCGCCCTGGATCTCCTCGACGACGAGCGCCGCCCAGTCGCCACTGTCATACAACCCCAAAGGGCGTGGAAACAGGTCAGGTCGCTCGCTATGTGCGAGGTCGAGCAGCACCCCGTACTCGCGTCGCAGGAGCCCGGGTGTGTCCGGGTTCTGCTCGTCACTGACGGCCTTGACGCATTCACGGCGACCGGTGCTTGCCATGAGCACATCTGCGCTACCCGGTGAGAATCCGCCCGTTCGCGGCAGGGCCGCTTCAACGGTGCCGCCGACAATGTCACTGACCCCCTGGCGCACGTGGGCCGGAAGCTCGGCCCAGTTCAGCCGCGGACTGCCAGGTAGGGCATGGCCCATCGCTAGGCGATCGGGTCGTCGTCGCCCCACGGGCGCAGGCGGATCATCCGTGCGGACTCCGGCAGCCCCTCGCGTGACTTCGCCCGCAACGTTTCGAGGTCATCGGAGCCGGCCCGCACCATCCTGCCCGAGAAGCCATCGAGGTCGCCGGCGGCGATCGCCAGCGCAAGGTCAGTGACGTCCTTCGGGTCAGTCCATTCGGTTCGGCCCTGATGCATCTGCATCGAGTGCGTCATGTCCGTCTCGATCACGCCCGGCGCGAGGTCAAAGGCAAGCAGTCCGTGCTCGGCCCCGGCCGCTGCTGTGCCACCGGTGATGCGGGCCAGGGCGGACTTCGAGGCGGTGTATGCCGTGAGCACGGGGCTCTCCCGGGTTCCGGCTCCGGAGTTGAGGTTGATGATCCTGCCCTCGCCCTGGTCGATCATGATCGGCGCGACCGCGCGGGTCATCAGAAACGGCCCGCGCACATTGGTCACGATGACCTGCCACCAGAGCTGCTCGTCGGCCTCCCAAATCGGCACTTCAGGCTCGATGAGGCCCGCGCAGTTCACCAACACGTCGAGGGAGGGGCGTGACTGCACAACGGTGGCCAACATTGCCTCGATTGCCCCAGCATCGGTGACATCACAGGCCAGCGGCAGGCATGACTCAGTGGATAACTGTCCCGAGATATCACTCAGACTCTCCTGCGAGCGCGCCAACACTACGACATACCAACCGGCATCGACCAACGCCCGCGCGACATGTGCCCCGATCCCGCGTGATCCCCCCGTCACGATGGCAGTCTTTGCCCGCTCACCCTCCGTCGTTTTGTCTGTCGTTGATGGGTCGGTCATCGCAGTGTCTGCCTTTCGTTGGGGTGGTCGGGTCAGTCGCGTTGGGTGGCGCCGTGGTCCGCTACTACTTGTCGCACCGCAGCGTCTCGAGCGGTGTTGACTTCCTCGGTACGCAGGGTGCGATCCGAGGCGCGGAAGGTCAATCGGAACGCCAGGGACTTCTGGCCCGCCGCGATCTGGTCGCCTTGGTACACGTCGAAGAGCGTAATACTCTCCAAGAACTCCCCTGCCCCAGTGCGCAGGGATGTCTCCACCGACGCGTTCGTCACAACCTGCGATACCGCCAGCGCTACATCCGACGTGGCCGGTGGGTGAGCGGAGATCGGACGGGCCTTCACGCGGTCAGTGCTCAACTCCGCGATGACATCGAAGTCCACCTCGGCCGCCACCGTTCGCGGCGGCAACCCGAGTGCGGCGATGACCTTGGGGTGCAATTCCCCGGCCCAACCCAGCACCCACTCTTCACCCTCATCGCTCGTCCGAGGCAGCAACAAGCGCACGCACCGCCCCGGGTGCCACGGCATCCGCGTATCGGCGACCGCCGCAATCCCGAACAGTCCAGCGACTTCGGCCACCGAGCGCGCCCAGCCGACGGCATCGCTGGCCTGAACGGGTCGACCCGGCCCCCACCAACCAGCCCGCTCTACCGCCCCGCTAGCGATCATCGCCACATGCCACGGCTGTGCCGGCACAGCATCTCGAATCTGCTGCAGTGTCGAGTCCTCGGGCATCGTGCCGCCGGTGGGCGAGGGTGCGGCCGCCCCCTTCGCGAATGCGACGGTGTCGATCTCAAACAACGCGAGGTCGCGCGCGCCCCGTGAGACGTTGCGGCGAAGGGCCTCCGGCAGTGTTTGCAGCAGTTCCGTACGCATCAGCGGGGCTTCGTCAGACAGTGGGTTGGCCAGCACGACCGCCTGGCGCCGAGCGTCGTCGGAGGCCACGCCCAACTCCTCGAAGCGGGACTCACCAATGAACGGATAGGTCAACACCTCGGCCAGCCCCTGCCCGGCCAGGGCGCCAGCGACAACTCGACGCAGCCGCTGGTGGTGACTCAGCCCACGTCCGCCAGGGGCTGCTGGGACCAGCGAGGGGATCGTGTCGTATCCCTCGATCCGAGCGACCTCTTCAACCAGCGTGGTGGGATCGCTCAGGTCCGGGCGCCACGAGGGCGGCAACACCGAGACTGTGCCTGTGCTCAGCTGCTCAACGTGACATCCGATCTCTTCCAGCACCGCGACGACACGCTCGGGCGGGTAGTCCACGCCGACGTATCGGGTTGGCAGGTGGAGGTCGAGCTCAAAGGGCTCGCGCGCGGCTCGCTGATCGACGTCTGTGATCGCTGGATCTGCGGTCCCGCCGCCGAACTCGACGAGCAGGTTGATCGCCATCTGCGCCGCGACATCCGCAAGCTGCGGGTCAACGCCCCGCTCGAACCGTTTGGAGGCTTCGCTGGATAGCCGGTGACGGCGGGCGGTGCGACCCACCGTTCGGGGATCGAAGTGGGCCGCCTCGATCAGGACATCGCTGGTGGTCTCAGAGACCTCGCTGGACTCCCCACCCATGACTCCGGCGATGGCCAATACCCTGTGGCCACGCGCATCGCCGCCACCGCCATCGGTGATCAGCAGGTCGTCGGTATGCAGGCTGCGCGTGACATCGTCCAGCGTCTTCACCTGCTCAACGCTTCTGGCTCGGCGCACCACGATCGGGCCGCGCAGACTCGCGAGGTCGAAGGCGTGCAGCGGTTGACCCAGCGCCAACATGACGTAGTTGGTGACGTCTACGGCGAGCGAGATCGGCCGCATACCAGCCTGGGTGAGTCTGGTGGCCATCCACGCTGGGGTGGGGCGTGCCAGATCGAGTCCGCACACGGCGCTGGCGACGTAACGATCGCATCCGGGCACTCCGCGGATGGGGGCGTCGTCGGCCAGTTCGACTGCGAAGCCGCCCGCTTGGGCTGGCTCAACACTCACGTCTCCCGGGTCGCTGAAGCGGGCACCAGTGGCGTGCGAATACTCGCGAGCCACACCACGCAACGAGAAGCAGTAGCCGCGGTCGGGTGTCACGTTGATCTCGACGACTTCCTGGTCGAGGCCGAATGCCGCGATCAGATCATCTCCCGGTTCCAACGAGGCGCCTTCGGCACCGAAGTAGTCACTCAGCACGATGATGCCGTCCGACTCCTGGCCTAGGCCCAGTTCTTTGGCGGAGCAGATCATCCCGGCGCTGACATGCCCGTAGGTTTTGCGCGCGGAGATGACGAAGTCACCTGGCAGAACTCCCCCGGGCAGGATGACCGGCACGAGATCGCCAACTGCGAAGTTGTGCGCACCGCAGACGATCTCTTGGGCTGTTCCGTCGCTGAGACGTTGCCCATGCTGGCCGACATCGACCTGACACCAGTTGATCACTTTGCCGTTCTTCTGCGGCTCCGGAGTCATCTCCAGGACGCGGCCGACGACCAACGGACCCCTCACGTCGCCGCCGTACAGACCTTCCTCCTCCAACCCGACCCGGACGAGGTCAGCGGCGATCTGCGCACCGGTGACGCCAACGGGCAAGTCGACATACTCGGCCAACCACTGCACCGGAATCAGCATCAGATCTCCATCCCGAACTGTGCGGCGAAGCGCACATCACCCTCGATCATTTCGCGCATATCGGCGATGCCGTTGCGGATCATCAGTGACCGCTCCACGCCCATACCGAAGGCAAATCCCTGGTAGCGCTGCGGGTCGACGCCCGTGGAGCGCAAGACGTTTTGGTTGACCATGCCGCAGCCACCCCACTCGATCCAGCCGCTGCCCTTGCAGGTGCGGCAACCGGTATCGGCACCTCGACAGACGAAACAACGCACGTCCATTTCGGCGCTGGGCTCAGTGAAGGGAAAGTAGGACGGACGAAGCCGACTGATGATTCCTTCGCCGAACAGGGATTGTGCCAGCACGTCCAGCGTGCCCTTGAGGTGAGCCATGGTCAGGCCTTCATCGACCGCCAAGCCTTCTAACTGGTGGAAGACCGGGGTGTGCGTGGCGTCCAACTCATCGGTGCGAAAGGTCTTGCCGGGAGCGGCGACATACAGCGGCACGCCCCGCTCGAGCAGCGATCGTGCCTGCACAGGCGAGGTATGCGTGCGCAGCACTAGCCCACCGTCGGCCGGCTCGACGAAGAAGGTGTCTTGCATTTGGCGGGCCGGGTGGTCGGCGTCGAAGTTGAGGGCATCGAAGTTGAACCACTCGGCTTCGACCTGTGGCCCTTCGGCGATCTCCCACCCCATCCCCACCATCACGTCGGCCATCCGGTCAGCCATCAGTGTCAATGGGTGCCGACGACCCAGCGGTCGTGCCCCCGTAGGCGCACTCAGATCGATGGCCTCTTCGCGGAGGATGCGCTCGTCGCGTTCCGCCTCCAACTCGCGTGTGCGCACAGCGAGGGCTTTGTTTACGGTGCCGCGAGCTTGACCGACGAGCTTGCCCGCTTGCGCCTTTTCCGAGGCAGGCAGTGCGCCAATCTGCCGGTTGGCCAAGGCCAAGGGGGACTTGTCCGCGGCGTGCGCGAGGCGCACGTCCTTCAACTGCTCCAGCGTCGCCGCCGCGTTGATCGCAGCGCATGCAGCCGTGACGAGGTCGGCAATCCCAGCCGGGTCGGGTCCGGCGCCCTCGGCAGGCCTGTCAGGGGTAGGAGGTCGGGACACGCGCGCAAGTCTAAAGAGGTTTGGTTGCGCCGGTTCGCATCGACGCCGACGCGTGCAGGCATACGGTGGCTGCCATTGCCAGATTCAGCGATTCGGCCCGGCCGACGAGCGGTACCGCAACCACCTCGTCGCACTGCTCGCGCAGCCTGCGTGGCAACCCCTGAGCCTCGTTGCCGAGCACCCAGGCGTGCCCGGTGCTCAAGTCGACGTCCGGGAGCATGGTGTCGGCTGCCCCATCGGCGGCCAGCACCCGCAAACCTGCCCCTGCACATCCGGCGATGATCTCCTCGATCGGTGAGCCGATGCTGATCGGGAGGTGAAAGAGCGATCCGACGGTGGATCGGATCACCTTAGGGTTGTAGAGGTCAACGCTGGCATCGCTGACCAGCACCGCGCTGGCCCCGAAGGCGTCAGCAGCCCGGATCACGGTCCCGGCGTTGCCTGGATCGCGGACATTGCTCAGAACGACCACGAAGCCGTCGCCGATTGAGCCGAGCGACTCTCGCAGAGGCACGTCCACCGGCTTCGCCACTGCTAGCACGCCTTGCGGGTGTTGCGCATGCGCCATGGCGGCCACAACCTCGGCGGTGCAGGTGTAGACGCTGACGCCGGCTTGACTGGCGGCGGCACCGATGTCGGTGCCCGCCTCAGCATCAGTGACGTAGACGTCCACCACGCGCCTTTCGGCATACCGCAGCAACTCGCGGACAGCGTGAGGGCCCTCGACGACGAAGCGGCCCTGTCGCTGCCGGACAGCGCGACGCCCCAACGCCGCCACGGCCTTGACCCTCTCGCTGCGAGCATTGCTCAGCCGCGAGGGGACATCAGGCACAGGATCGGCGCCGGGGCGCACGTCTGGAATCTATGATCCGCGGATGCGGTCAGGCAGCGTCGCTAGCAGCCTTGGGCTGCTGGTTCGGCACGTTGGCACGAGCCAACTCCACCAGCGCAGCGAAG
>JBBSNC010000150.1:0-6819 GCA_038232855.1 Actinomycetales bacterium | reverse complement strand
GTATGCCGTCGGGGTCGTGATCGGGGTACCGCTGATCTCGATCTATGGTGCCAAAGCGCCTCGGCGGGCCATGTTGCTGGGTTTGATGGGTGCGTTCGTGATCGGCAACACGCTCGCAGCGCTCGCGCCCAACTACGAGTCGCTGATGGTGGCCCGATTCCTCGCCGGGCTGCCACACGGTGCCTTCTTCGGCATGGCCTCCCTGGTCGCGGTCAGCCTCGCGCCACGTGGGCGCAGCGGGCGCGCGGTCGGCACGGTCATGCTTGGCATTCCGATCGCCAACATCCTCGGCGTGCCCGTCGCCACCTGGATGGGTCAGGCATACGGCTGGCGGTCGGCATACTGGGCGGTTGCGGTGATCGGGGTGATCACGGTTGTGTTGATCCGGTGGTGGGTGCCGCAGACTCGAGCCGACCTCACGCAGAACTGGCGCCAGGAGGTTCAGGCGTTCCGCAGCTTGCAGGTGTGGTTGACCCTGTTGGTCGGCGCGATCGGCTTCGGCGGGATGTTCGCTATGTACTCCTACATCGCCCCTACCGTGACCGAGGTCACTGGCCGGTCACAGGGCTGGGTGCCATTGTTCCTCCTGGCCTTCGGGATCGGCTCGATTATGGGCACCGTGGTGGGCGGGCGGTTGGCGGACTGGTCGATCCTGCGGTCCCTGGTCATCAACGGTGTCGTGATGGCCGTTCTGCTCGCCACCTTTTCGGTCGTCTCGCAATGGACCATCCCCGCGATGGCGACGGTCTTCACCATCTCGGTGGCCACGGGCGCATGGGTGATCGGCCTGCAGATGCGGCTCATGTCTGTGGCCGGGCCAGCACGCAACCTGGGGGCCGCGATGAATCACGCCTCGCTCAACTTCGCCAACGCGCTCGGCGCCTTCCTCGGGGGATCCGTGGTCGCGGCAGGGTACGGCTATCGGTCGCCCAGCCTCGTGGGGGCCGGCCTCGCTGTCGCGGGTCTGCTGGTCCTCGGATTGTCGCTTGTCGTGCATCGTCGGGACGTGCGAACGATGGCGGCCGCGCCCGTCCTTACGGGCTAGCCGATGGACAACACATCGATACGGACGACCAGCCGCGAGGGGATCCGGGACGCCTTCCCGCTTGCCTTGGCCGCCATCCCGTTCGGGCTGGTGTATGGCGTGGCGGTGGTGGACAGTTCGCTGTCCGCGTGGGTGGGCGCCGCCGGGTCCTGGCTGATCCTGGCCGGGGCCGCGCAGATCAGCATGCTCACGGCGATGTCCGCTGGCGCCGCATGGCCGATTGCGGTGGGCACCGCACTCATCATCAACGCCCGATTCGCGCTCTACAGCGCAGCCTTGGCCCCGGCCTTCGCTGAGTTTCCCCGCCGCTGGCGATGGTCGTTGCCCTACTTGATGACCGACCAGGCGGCCACCTTGTCAATCGCCCGGTTCCAGAAGGTGCGGGACCCGGTGCTTCGGCGTGTCTACTATCTGGCCTCGGCGTTGTGGGTCGCGCTGATGTGGTGGAGTGGGTCCGTGGCCGGCGTGTTGCTCGGAGCCTCGATCCCGGAGCAGGTGGAGATCGGCTTCGTGGTGCCGGCGGTCTTCCTGGCTCTGCTGGTGCCCACGCTGACTGATCGGCCTGCCGTCGTTGCGGCGGTGATCGGCGCGGCGGTGACCGTGGCGGGTGCCCCGTTGCCCAATGGGCTCAATATCTTCACCGGTGCCATCGTCGGGGTGATAGCCGGACGGTTGTCGATGCGTGGAAGTCGACGCGGGGTGAGGTCGTGAGTCCGTTGCTGCAGATCATCCTGGCCGGGCTCGGCACCTATGCGCTCCGCCTGTCCTTCATCGGCCTGTCCAGCCGACTGGGTGCCCCATCGCCGCAGACCGAGGCGACGTTGCGGCTCATCGCACCCGCGGTGTTGGCTGCGATCGTGGCCAATCAGCTCTTCGTCAGCGAGGGGGTGTGGATCGTGCAATGGGACTGGTGGATCGCCGGGGTCGTGGCCGGTCTGGTCGCGTGGCGATGGCACTCGGCGGGCCTGACGATGGCGGCCGGCATGGTGATGGTGTGGGTGCTCGATGCGACCCTGTTCTGATGAGTGAACGCACCGTCGGCGACACGGATCGACGCAGGCTGCTCGGGCGGCGGCACCTGCTGACCCCCAGTGCCCGCACCGACGACGTTGTGGCGATCACGCGCTCGCTGGTGGCGCTGCACTCAACCGACCCAGTCAGTGCGTATCTCAGCGTGCTGGCGCGGATGCGCAACCCCGACCTGGGCGCGGTCGCCGATGCGCTGTATGCCGAGCGTTCGCTGGTCCGTCATCACGCTATGCGTCGCACTCTGTGGGTCAGCACGCCGGACATCCTCGCCCTGATGCACCACGCCTGCACGCTCAAGATCGCAGCTGTCGAGCGGCGCAAGACCGAAGCGTTCTTGGCCACCTCCGGCGTCGCTGAGCCTGGCCCGTGGTTGGCCGACGCCAAGGCGCGGGTATGCCGAGTGCTAGCAGAACAAGGACCGATCACCACCCGAGAGATCGGCGCTTTGTTGCCGGACCTTGCTCGCCCTCTGAGCATGGCCGAAGGCAAGAGTTATGCCGGCATTCAGGGCGCTCACTCCCGGGTGGTGACCGGACTTGGCTTCGACGGCCTCGCGGTGCGCACGCAGCCCAGCGGGACGTGGATCAACGGCCAATACGCCTGGGCGACGATGCAGGATTGGGCCCCTGCGCTGCATACCGGGATCGAGTCCTGGGAGCGTCAGGGACGTGCCACGCAGGCAGAGCTGGCCCGCCTCTGGCTGGTGAGATTCGGGCCTGGCACCGAAACAGACCTCTCGTGGTGGGCGGGCTGGACCAAGACGGACACCCGGGCGGCCCTGGCAGCCTGCGAGGCCGAGCCCGTGACCACCACTGCTGGGCCGGCGTGGGCGCTGCCGGACAGCCTGGACGCTCGGGTGGCAGACGAGCCGTGGGTCGCGCTGTTGCCTAGCCTGGACCCGACGGTCATGGGCTGGAAGCGACGCGACTTCTATCTGCCGCCTGGGGGTGAGGCGGCCTGGGACAGCAACGGAAACGCCGGCCCGACGATGTGGGTCGATGGCCAGGTGGTGGGTGCCTGGGCGCAGACCAAGAGCGGCGAGATCCGCCTGCGCTACTTCGCGCAGGTGCCCGAGCGGCGCCGCAAGCAACTCGCCCAGCGTGCCGATGAGGTAGGGGATTGGCTCGGCGACACTCGGATTTCGTGGCGCTTCCCTGGTGCTGTCAACGCCGAACTCATCGGACAGGGGTAACGCTGACCGATATGCGCGGCAACGCGCGTTGGTATGCCGCATCGCCGCGCACATCGGTTGCTGGCGCAGGGAACGTCTGGGGTGGGGGTGGCGTTACAACCTCGCGCTGCCCAAGAGATCATCTAAACCTAGGAACGGGAAAGGATCCGGTATGCCGCATCACGCCCGGCGATCGTCTAGGTCGCTAGCGCGTCGATCTGCCCTCGGCATGCTGGTCATGGTGCTCGGGCTCATTCTGAGCGGAGCGGCGATGCCACGAGCACAGTCAACTCCCGAGACGATGCGGATCCAGGTCGGTGCTGAGCCGGACGGTACTGAGGTGGACCTTGACGTCGACATCTATCGCCCCGACGGCGGCGAAGCTCCGGCTGTACTCATCAGTCACGGGTTCGGGGGCGAGAAGGGCGACCTCGTTGACCTTTCGCAGACCCTGGCCGACGCAGGGTATGTCGTGTTGGCCTACACCGCCCGCGGGTTCGGTGAGTCCGGCGGTCGGGTGCATTTGAATGATCCCGACTTCGAGATTGCCGACGCTCAAGTGCTCATCGACACGCTGGCCGATGACGAGCAGGTGCTCCAGGACGCGCCCGGGGACCCGAAGGTGGGCGTCGTGGGGGGGAGTTACAGCGGCGCGATGGCGCTGATGACCGCGGGCGTGGACGAGCGGGTGGACTCGGTCGTCGCCCAGATCACCTGGAACGACTTGGCTGACGCGTTCTATCCGCAAGCGGCCGCAGATGTGCAACAGACCGGGCCGTTCAAGAAACTGTGGGCCTCCGCGTTCTATCTCTCGGCGTTGACCTCCAGCGCGGGCGATGCCTCCGGTTCGCTGTGCGGTCGCTTCGACCCCGCATTATGCGAGAAGTTCAAGGGTGCGATGGAGGGCAGCGAGGCCGACGCAGACCTCATCGCAGAACTGCGCACGCATAGTCCGGCGCCCACTCTGGACCAGGTGAGCGCGCCGACATACCTGGTGCAGGGCATGTCCGATTCACTCTTCGGTCTCGACCAGGCTGACGCCACCGCAACCGCCCTGCTTCGGGCCGACGTGCCAGTGGCGGTCAACTGGTTCAATGGCGGCCACGACGGGCAGGTCTCTGCCTCGACCCCGAGCGACGGCACCGAAGACGGTGGCCCGCCCGGTGACGACGGGGCCACCTTGGCCAACGAGCCCACCGACGAGGCTGAGGAGCAAACGCAGGATGTGCTGACCTGGCTGGAGGGCACTTTGCGGGCGGAACAACCGGTCACCAGAGAGAACTTGCCGCTGCCAGCGTTCTCCTACGTCATGCCCCCACCGTCCAGCGGGCAAGCCGCGCAAGCCTTCACCCTCGACGCATATCCCGCCCTGGCCTCCGGGGGTGCCGGCGGATTCACCTCGCTGCCCTTAGCGCCGGTCGGGCCGACCGAACTCGTCAGCCCCCCCGGTGGCGTCCCCGAGGCGGTGACTTCAGTGCCCGGCCTCGGCAGCGTCCCAGCAGATGTGTCGACATACGCCCTGTCTGCCCTGCCCGGCCAGTCTTTGGCCTTCGACACCGAGCCGCTGACCCGCGAAGTGCTCGTGGCTGGCGCCCCCCAGGTCAGTTTCGACGTGACCTCCAGCGCGCAGACCTCGACGCTGTTCGTTTCGCTGTGGGAGGTGCAACCGGGCGGACCGGTGCTGCCGCGCAAACTTGTCGCCCCGGTCAAGGTCGACCTCACGCCCGGCCAGAGTGAACGGATCGTCGTCGCCTTACCTGGCGGCACGTGGTCGATGGCCACCGGCTCGACCTGGCGGGTGTTGGTCAGTGCCACTGACGGCACCTTCCGAGTGAGCCCGGAAACGCGGATCGACGACGTGCAGTTGGCGCAGCCTGAACTGCTGGTCCCGGCTGAGGCGGAAGCCGTCGCAGTCGCCGCCCCGAGCCGGTGGGATGGCGAAACGATCGGGGTGGCCAGTGCCCTCGCTGCACTGCTGGTGCTGCTGGCCATTCTCGGGGTGCGAGCGCGCACCCGGCCACACCCCGTCCTCGCGGAGTTGGTCGACGTGCCGCTGGTCGTGAACGGCCTCACCAAGGCGTATGCCGACGGTCACCTTGCCGTCGACGATGTGTCCTGGCGAGCCGAGAAGGGGCAGGTCGTTGGACTACTCGGGCCCAATGGCGCGGGCAAGACCACCACGTTGCGGATGGTGATGGGCCTGATCGCGCAGGATTCCGGCACGGTGCATGTGCTTGGCCAGCCGGTGTATGCCGGGGCCCCAGTGCTGCAGCGGGTTGGTGCGCTCGTCGAGGGTCCAGGGGCGTTGCCGCACCTGACTGGTCGTGACAACCTCTCGGCATACTGGGCCGCGACCGGGCGCCCGCCTGCCGAAGCCAGATTTGATGACGCCCTGACGATTGCCGCCCTCGGTGATGCGGTGGACAGACCGGTCAAGTCCTACAGCCACGGCATGCGCCAGCGGCTCGGGATCGCCCAGGCCATGCTCGGGATGCCGGAAGTGTTGATCCTCGATGAGCCCACGAACGGTTTGGACCCGCCGCAGATCGCGGCAATGCGACCCATGCTGAAGCAATATGCCCAGGCCGGCCGCACCGTGGTCATCTCCTCACACCTCTTGGCTGAGGTCGAGATGACCTGCTCGCATGTGGTGGTGATGCACGCCGGCAAGGTGTTGGCCGCTGGCTCCGTCCATGACGTCGGAGTGGCCGAGGGCCGCAACCTGGAGTCGGTCTTCTTGTCCACGATTGCCGGCGCTGCTGATGGGGCGGAGTTAAATGCGGTGCGACCCCGATGAGTAAGACTGTGGACCACAAGCAGAGCAAGACACTGACCTACCGGGTGGAGGCCCGCCGCCAGTTCACCCGCTTGCGGACCAAGTGGACCTTCGGCATCTTGCTCGCCCTGCCACTCATTGTCGTCGGCGCTTATGCGCTCGGGGACGACGATGGCGGCGGCCAACGGTTTTCTGACTTGGCGACCACGGGGTCGGCCAATTTCTCCGTCTTCATGCTGTTCGTCAGCGCTGAGTTGTTGCTGCTCATCGTGGGTGCGCTGTTTGTCGGTGATCCGGTGCCCTCAGAGGCCTCGTGGTCCTCGCTGCGCTATCTGCTGACCGCCCCAGTGCCCCGGATGCGGCTGCTCAGCGCCAAGCTGATCGTGGGTTTGGGCTCGACCCTGCTGGCGATGGTGACGCTGCTGGTCTGGGTGCTGCTGGTCGGCGGGCTCTTCTATGGGTGGCAGTCGTTGACGCTGCCTGTCGGTGGGGCGCTGGACTGGCCCACGATGCTGACCCGGCTTGCACTCGCTGCGGCATACATCTTCGTGGCGCTGTTGCCCTTTGCCGGCATCGCGTTCTGGATGGGGGTGCGCACGGATGCACCGCTGGCCTCGGTCGGCGTCGCCGTGTTGGCGGCGATCGTGTCATCGATCCTGGATGCGCTCGATGCGCTAGGGGACTGGCGGCGCGCATTGCCCAATCACTATGCGCGAGAGTGGGTGGGGCTTTTCGGTCCCGATGCCGACTACTGGGCGTTGCTGCCCGGCACCCTGTGGGCGTTGTTGTGGGGCACCG
>JBBSNC010000149.1:0-6840 GCA_038232855.1 Actinomycetales bacterium | reverse complement strand
GGGAAGGTCCCCGCCACGAACAGGATCCGCAGACGTGGTGGACAGCGCTGTGCGAGGCGACCCAGGCCGCCATGTCCGCAGGTGGCGGGCAGGGGGTAGCCGGGCTGGCCATCGACTCGACATCGGGCACCGTGCTGGTGGTCGCGCCAGACGGTGAGCCACGCGGTCGGGCGCTGATGTACGACGACGGGCGGGCCACCGAGCACGGCGAGCGGGTGCGCGAGGTTGGTGCATCGCTATGGTCCCGGCTCGGCTTCCGGGTGCAAGACTCGTGGGCTCTTCCCAGAGTGTGCTGGTTGCTGCACGAAGGTCAGGTTCGCCCTGGAGACACGGTCATGCACCAAGGTGACTACCTGGGCTTCCGGCTCAGCGGCCAGGTCTTGGCCACCGACACCAGCAGTGCGCTCAAGACGGGGTATGACCAACTCGGGGAGAGTTGGCCGGTCGACGTCCTCGATGGCCTCGGTGTGCCCCTCGACGTCCTGCCGCGGGTTGTCCGACCAGGATCACCGATCGGCAACGTGAGTGACGTGGCCGCCCGCGCCACCGGGATACCGGCTGGGACACCGATCAGCTCGGGCACCACCGATGGCTGTGCCGCGCAGATCTCTACCGCTGCCTTGCACCCGGGGCAGTGGAGTTCGGCTCTTGGCACGACACTGGTCATTAAGGGCTCGACTCAGGAGCTCCTTCTGGATCCGGCCGGCTCGGTCTACTGCCATCGGCACCCGGATGGGGGCTGGCTCCCTGGTGGTGCCTCGAGTTCCGGGGCGGGCATCGTCCGGGACCGCTTGGGTCAGGCTGACCTAGCGGCTTTGTCGCGCCGACTCCCGCCCTTTCCGCGTACGCACTTCGCCTACCCCCTGGTCGGGCAGGGCGAGCGCTTCCCGGTGAACTCACCGCAGGCTCGTCAAGTGTTGCCCGACGTTGACGACGAAGCCGAGATTCTGGCTTCGATCATGCAGTCGGTGGCCTTCGTCGAGCGGCTCTCCTATGAGGTGCTGGCCGCTCTGGGCGCAGACACCACCGGCGGCGTGGCCTTCTCCGGCGGTGCCACGGCAAATGCGACCTGGAACCAACTGCGGTGCGACGTGCTCGGTCGCCCCGCCACCGTGCCCCGCTCCAGCGAAGCAGCCGTAGGCGCCGCCGTTCTGGCGGCCGCGTCGCCCGGTTCGCTGGCCGCGACAGCGGAGTCGATGGTGCAGATCGCCACGACGCTTGAACCCACCGACGACGAAGGATGGAAGCAGCGAGCCGACGAGGCATACGGCGCGTTTGTGGACGAGTTGGTCCACCGCGAGTGGTTGGACCGCGACCGACTGCACCCCCAGACATTGACCAACGCTGGGGGTCAGGGATGAAGACGACCCTGTTTTTGGCTCGGCACGGGCAGACCGTGTGGCACGCGGAAAACCGATATGCCGGTGTCAGCGACGTGGATCTCACCGATGTCGGTCGAACCCAAGCTGCGGAGTTGGCGGAATGGGCCGCGCAGCATCGCCCAGATGTTGTGGTCAGTTCGCCGGTGCGTCGCGCTCGAGAGACCGCAACCGGTGCGGCCGCGGCGATCGGTCGAGAGTTGCAGATCGAGTCGAGGTTGGCCGAGATGTCCTTCGGTAGGGCCGAAGGCAAGACAATGAGCGAGTTGCGCGAACTCGATCCGCATATGGTCAAGCGTTTCGTGGCGGACCCGGTGCGTGCGCACTTCCCAGGCGGTGAAGACCCGGCAGGTGCCGCCGAGCGAGGTAGTGCCGCCCTGATCCACCTCGCCCAACAGCACCACGGGCAGACTCTGCTAGTCGTGGCGCACAACACTTTGCTGCGGCTCAGTCTGTGCCGCTTGATCGGCGTCGATGTGGGGCGTTATCGACGGTTGTTTCCCAAGTTCGACAACGGCTGTCTCACCGAGATCTCGCTCGACGACAGCAATGACAACACCAGCCGTGACAAAACCAACACGAACGATGGCAGCCCTCTACCGACGGTGTCGGTGAGGTCTCTCAATATTCCCCTCTCCACCCCTCGCACAGATACCCCCTAGGGAGATTGCAATGACGCACTACTCAGGACGACGCGGCGTAATGTCGCTGGCCCTTGTCGGAATCCTCGGCCTCGGTGCCTGCGGCTCCGACGATTCCGGCGGCGACGGAGGTTCCGCGGAGGGTGGGGGTGACGGTGAGGCCTACACGATCGCCTTTTTGATGCCCGATCTCGCATCGACCAGGTATGAGCAACAGGACCGACCGTTGTTCGAGGCAAGGCTGAAGGAACTCTGTCCTGAATGCGAGGTCATCTATCAGAACGCTGACGCGGATGCCGCGCAGCAGCAACAGCAGGCGGATTCCGCCTTGTCACAGGGTGCCGATGTGTTGGTCATCGACCCCGTGGACTCGGCCGCGGCTGCGACCACGGTTCAAACGGCGCAGGCAGAAGGCATCCCGGTCATTTCCTACGACCGTCCCATCCCAGACACACCGGCTGACTACTACGTCTCGTTCGACAACGAAGCGATTGGCGCCTCGATCGCGCAGTCACTGGTCGACCATCTTGGTGAGGAAGGCGCCGAAGGCGGCATCCTGCAGGTCAACGGCTCCCCCACAGACGCCGCCGCCGGGCTCATCAAAGACGGTGTCAGCGGGGTCGTCGACCCCAGTGACTACGAAGTCCTGGCCGAGTTCGACACCCCTGGATGGCAGCCGCCAGAGGCCCAGGAATGGGTCGGCAGCCAGATCAATCTCTATGGCGAAGACATCGTCGGGGTAGTCGCCGCCAACGACGGAACTGGTGGTGCCTCAATCGCGGCCTTGCGTTCAGCCGGCGTCGACCCGGTGCCTCCGGTGACCGGCAATGACGCCGAGTTGGCCGCCATTCAGCGGATTGTGAAAGGCGATCAGTTCAACACCATCTCCAAGCCGATCGAAATCGTTGCCGCAGCGGCCGCCGAGACGGCGTACGCGTTTGCCTCAGGCGATGCACCCGAGGGCGAGACGACGTTGTTCGACACCCCGTCCGCACTGTTTGAGCCCACCGTGGTCACACAGGACAACCTTAAAGAGGTCATCGTCGACGGCGATATCTACACCGTCGAAGAGATCTGCACCGCCGACTTCGCCGAGGCGTGCGCTGAGTTGGGTCTGGAATGAGCGCCCCGACAGTGGCGGAGCCACAAACCAAGACGCCACGAGGTGAGCCGATCTTGGAACTGAAAGGCGTGTCCAAGCAGTTCGGCGCGGTCGCGGCACTGACCGACATCGACCTGACGGTACATCGTCACGAGGTGGTCGCGCTGGTCGGTGACAACGGAGCCGGCAAGTCGACACTGGTCAAGACGTTGGCGGGGGTGCATTCGCCCACTAAAGGTCAGATCTTCTTCGACGGAGCGCAGGTCGAGCACACCAGCCCAGCGGCCGCGATGGAGCGCGGGATTGCCACGGTTTTTCAGGACCTGGCGCTATGCGAGAACCTCAGCGTGGTCAACAACCTGTTCCTCGGTCGAGAACTGCGCCCCTGGCGGGTCGATTCAGTCAGTATGGAGACGCGGTCGTGGGAATTGCTGCGCGAGTTGTCGGCCAAGATCCCCACCGTCCGGATCCCGGTAGCGTCTTTGTCCGGAGGGCAGCGGCAAACGGTGGCCATCGCTCGATCGCTGCTCGGCGATCCGAAGGTGATCATCCTCGATGAGCCGACCGCTGCGCTGGGTGTCGCCCAGACCGCCGAAGTGCTGGATCTGATCGGCCGACTGCGTGAGCGGGGCCTCGGCGTCTTGATGATCAGCCACAATATGGCCGACGTACTCAAGGTAGCGGACCGGGTCGTGGTCTTGAGGCTGGGCCGCAACGGTGGCGAATTCGAGGCCGCCGGCACCCACCCGGACCAACTCGTCAGTGCCATCACCGGATCGAACGAAGAGGCTGCAACAGAGCGTGCGGAGGAAACGTCATGACGACTCAGACCCCACCGAAGAAGTCCTCGGACCTCATGGACGAACGCCTGGCCGATCGATCCGGGGTCAAAGGCTGGATCGCTTCCATGGTCGACCGCGTGCGTGCCGGCGACCTCGGCGTTTTGCCCGTGGTGCTCGGGGTGGTCGTTATCTGGACCGTCATGCAGTCGCTCAACGACGTCTTCCTCTCGCCGCGCAACCTGGTCAACCTCACGATGGAGAGCGTTCCGGTGGGCATGATCGCCCTCGGCATCGTGTGCGTGTTGTTGGTGGGCCAGATCGACCTGTCGGTCGGTTCGGTCAGCGGATTGTCGGCGGCCGTGGTGGCCGTGCTCTTCGTCAACCAACAACTGCCGGTCGTGGTTGCGCTGGCCGGGGCCATCGTGGTCGGGGTGGCTATTGGCTTGTTGTACAGCATCTTCTTCATCAGGTTCGGGGTGCCGAGTTTCGTTATCAGTCTGTCTGGGCTGCTGGCCTTCCTCGGATTACAGCTGTACGTGTTGGGCCCGCAGGGTTCGATCAATATCGCGTTCAGTTCCCCCTTGGTGCAGTTCGCTCAGCAACAGTTCGTGCCAGCCACGTTGTCCTACGTCCTGGCCGTGCTCGGCGGTGTTGCGTTGCTGGTGACCGGCCTACTGTCTCGCCGTACGCGGTTGGCGGCGGACCTCTCCGCGCCGCCCCTGGTGGTCATTGTGGTTCGTTCGGTGGCCCTTGCGGCGCTCTTCGTCTTCGCAGTGGCCTACCTCAATCAGGGACGCGGCGTGGGCTGGATGGTGGTGCTCTTCCTCGTGCTCGTGCTGGTCATGCACTATGCCTTGAGTCAGACGGTCTGGGGCCACTGGATGTATGCCGTAGGTGGAAATGTGGAGGCAGCCCGACGCACCGGAGTCAAGGTGACGATGATCTACACCTCGGCGTTTGTGCTGTGCTCCTCCTTCGCTGCTCTCGGTGGAGTATTGGCGGCGTCCCGGTTGGCGGCAGCCAATCAATCCACCGGTGGTGGCGACGTGAACCTCAACGCGATCGCCGCCGCTGTCATCGGTGGGACCAGCCTGTTCGGCGGTCGCGGCACCGCGTTCGCCGCGTTGCTCGGCGTCGTCGTCATTCAATCGATCAGCAGCGGCCTGTCTCTGCTCAGCCTTGATTCCGCATTCCGATTCGCCATCACCGGGGCTGTCCTGCTGTTGGCGGTGACCATTGACTCCGTGGCCCGGCGGTCCAGGGCTTCGCATGGCCGAGGGTGAGGGCTTGACCAGATAGGCAGGCACCGTGGACTGCGATCACATGGGGGTCGCAGCCCACGGTGTTCCTTCCTGCGCTGACGCGCAAGGCTGGCGCGTGAGGCCATACCGCAGCGGTGTCGGAGTTGACCGCACTCGTGTTTCCTGGCTGTCGGAGATGGTCGTCGGAAATGACCGCACACGGGGCCGTGGTGACCAGACACAACCGAGCCTTAGTGGAGTTGTCCGGACTCTCCATGGCAGATGTCGGATGCCCGAAAGTAGGGGTGGTAAAGGGCTTCGTACGCCCCCTCACTGAGCAGCCTTTCGCACGGTTCAGCCGAGCACGACGCAATCACGGATCTAGAGGCGCTCGAAAAGGATCGTCACTGATCAACTCAATCAGCCATAGGTGGTCAATCTGGCCCCGTATCCTCGATGGCGTCTGAGCACGAGCATGAACCTGGCGCCGACAGTTCGAAAACGATAATTAACGAACATCCACTCCCGTGGGCAGTCTCGTGGGAAACGACGCGTTATGTATGCGGGCCAGTCGTTGTCAGCAGGCCAGGTATCCGGGTGGTCCGAACTCACCTCAGCGTGCTGGTGTTGCAGGGTGCGGAGGGGGTGAACCCCAGCTTAGGAGCGATGGACGTGGTTGCGTCGAGCCGACTCGAAACGTTTGAATGCCCCAGCCAGGTGTTCTGAGGCAGCCGCGTCGGGCTCGAAGGTGCGATCCACCGTGACGTGCTGGGCCACCAGTGCGGTCAAATCCTCTTCCGTGCCCAAGGCGACCTGCCCCTGCAGGACGGCGCCCAGCGCCCCGGTCTGTTGACCAGTGGTGCGCTGCACTGGGAGGCCGAGTCCGTCCGCGAGCATCTGCGTCCACAGGTCGCTGCGGGACCCTCCGCCGGTAATGCGTAAGACCTCGAGGTGCTGCTCGGATGCCTTGAAGCAATCGAGCACCGCCATCGTCAGACCCTCCATCGTGGCCCGAGCCAGGTCGGCCGGCGTATGGGTGAAGTTCAGACCGACCATGGCGCCGCGAGCATTCGCATCCCGGATCGGAGCGCGCTCACCAGCAGGGGACAAGTACGGCAGGAGCAACGGCACGTTGTCGGTGGTCGACTCGGCGGCCAAGGTGGCCAGGCCCTCAGCCGAGCCATGACCCAACGTCTTGGCCCACCAATCGAGCACCTCGGTCCCGGCTAAGGTCGCGTATGCCAGAAGCCAACGACCCGACCCCACCGCCAGCGCCATGCCGGCCGGAGATCGATCCAGGCCGGGCCCCCCGCTCGGAGCGGCCAGGCACAGTGTCGTCCCGAGCACCGCAAAGCCCGAGCCGGGATCCACGGCTCCCACCCCGGTGGCCGTGCTGATGACGTCATACGGGGCCAGGACAACGGGGGTCCCCGCTGGCAGCCCGACCTTCTTGGCCACCTGTTCGCTCAGTTCGCCGACTCGGTCGGCGCCGTCCACGACAGGGGGCAGGAGGTGGGACTGCTCAGACAGCCCATACAACTGCAGGACTCGTGCCGAGTAGTCGAGGGCTTGCGCATCGAGGAAGGGGTTGCACGCCTCGGAGACGTCGAGGACGGCCCGCCCAGTCAAAGCCAGGTGGACCCAACTGCCACACGTCAGCACATGCCTGCCTTTGGCGAGGCGTTGTGGGTCGTG
>JBBSNC010000148.1:0-6841 GCA_038232855.1 Actinomycetales bacterium | reverse complement strand
TTATCGAAGAGCACCGCCGCGAACGTTCGGTCAGTCAGCGCAGAAGTCATGATGGTCATTCTGCGGGACCGGCCACCCCACCGGGGCACCGGCGTATCCGCGCTCTACTGTGGATGTCGTGAATCCTGTACCCCGCCCTGACAGTGAAATCGAACGCGCACTCGTGGTGGCTGCCCACCCCGACGATGCCGATTTCGGGGCGGCCGGCACGATCGCTGGATGGGTCCGCGCGGGCATTGAGGTCACCCTGCTCAGCCTGACGCACGGCGAGCAGGGCGCACGACCCGACGCGGACATCGAGCAACTGGCGGGGCTGCGCGAACAGGAACAACAGGCAGCCAGCGCCGAACTGGGTATCACCGACGTGCGCTTCCTCGATGGCTACCGTGACGGTTGGGTAGAGCCAAGTTTCGACTTGCAGCGCGACATCGTGGCAGTCATCCGAGACGTCCGGCCGCAGCGGGTGTTGTGCCAATCGCCCGAGCGGTGGTATGACCGGTTACAGGCATCGCACCCCGACCACCTCGCTGCAGGCGAAGCCACTGTGCGGGCCTGCTATCCGGCTGCGGAGAATCCCTTTGCCTGGCCGGAGTTGGGGTCGGACTTCTGGAAGGTCGGTGAAATTTGGTTGATGGCCCACCCGATGCCCGATCACCCGGTGGACGTCACCGACACGTTCGAGGCAAAGGTTGCGGCGTTGCGGCAGCACTCGAGCCAGACCGGCCATCGCGCCGAGCTCGAGGAATTTCTGCGTGACTGGATGGCGCGGACGGCCCAGCGATTCGATCTGGCCGAGGGCCGACTGGCCGAGGCTTTCAAGTTCGTCCCACTCAACTAGGCGCGCGCTCATGGTGCAGTCGGTCGAATTACTGCTCGGTGAAGCCGCCGATGCTGCTGTCCGTGATCAGTGGGCGACCTTGGCTGCCCATGGCCTACCGAGCCAGGCCGACCACACCTCGAGCAGCAATGCGCCGCACATCACGGTGGGCGTGGCCGACCACATTGACGTTGCTGCGGAATTGCGACTTACCAATGTCCTTGGCAACTTGCCGCTCACTCTGCGGGTGGGACCACTGACCCTGCTCGGCGGCCATCGCATCGTGTTGGCCCGGATGGTGGTGGTGAGTCCCCCACTCTTGTCGCTACACCGGGCCGTTTCGCAGGCGCTGGCCGGATGTCCCGGGCAGCCCGAGAATCTGCAGCCTGGCCGTTGGGTGCCGCACGTCACGCTGGCTCGACACATGCCGCCAGACCTGCTTGCGCACGCCATCCGGGTGCTCGCGCAGTCATCTGCAAGCCCTGGCCCGCTGGAAGGGCACGCGCTGTTCGTGCGTCGGTGGGACAGCGAGGCCCGCCGAACGTGGATCATAGGAGCATGACTGACATTCACACCCATCTGGCGAACGCACTCGGCGCCACCGGCGAAATCATCGGCGGCGTCGAAGCAACACAGTGGTCCGCACCGTCGACGTGCGAGGAATGGACCGTCCGCGAACTGGTAGAGCATCTCGTCGGTGGATGCGCGTTGACGGCAGCCGTGTTGTCCGGCCAAGACGCGCTCGCTCGCCCGGGGTATGCCGAGACAACAGAGGCAGAGTTGCTCCAGGCGTATCAGCGAGCAAGCACAGATGTCATCGAGACGTTACAGCGACCCGGGGCACTGGAGCAGACCGTGCGAGTGGGCTTTGGCCCCGTTCCGGGCGGGGTTGCCGTGCGCTTGTGCCTCGTCGAAGCGATCGTGCATGGCTGGGACATCGCCCAATCGACCCAGCAGGGCGCGGAGTTCGACGAGGCAGCGGTGGCTGTGGCCCTCAACTTCAGCGGGGACATGATGAGCCAGATCCCCGTGGAGCGGTCACCGTTCGACCCACCCCAATCTATCGCGCCGGACGCTGCACCGTTGCACCAACTACTGGCTCTCCTGGGCCGATCACCCGTGGCGAAGCCTCGCTAGTCGAGATCTGAGCGAGCACTCGACTCCACGGTGATGGTTACCGATCCCCCGAAGGCCTCCAGCGCCCGGCTGATGAGCGGCACTGCCGCTTGACCCTGCACGCGCACGATGGCCGTGCGCCCGTCCGGGCTGCCAGTGCCGGGAGCCAACGACCATGAGGTGATCCGGGCAGGTCGCTGCCGTTGCGACAGATGTGTGGCGGCTGCCTCGATGACGCCCTGACTGGTGAGCGGCACACCTTCCTCAACTCCGCCGCCATAGACAGAATCCTCGGCGACCGAGTCAGCGGCGTCCAAGGCGGCCGAGTCCGCGGCGTCCAGCAACTGAATCCGGCTCAGCTGGATCGACGTCGCCGCCAGCACCCCAACGATGAGCAACAGGGCTACAGACATCATCCCGATGATGAGGAGACTGATTTGGCCTTCTTCGCCTGTGGCTTCAGCCGCCTGAGGTGTGGGCATTACTGACCCCGGAAGGCGTCGACGGCCTCGGTGTGCGCGGACGTCATCGTGACGGAGGTGGGCACAGCACCGGACATGAAGTCCGGGATCAGCGGCAAGTCCACCTGCACCGCGGAGTTGACTACGATGTCGCTACCCGGCGTCAAGCAGGGCGAGGAGGCACAACTGATCGTAAACCTGCCCTGGCCCGAGGTGAATCCGTGCGCGTCGAACACCAAACCAGCCGCCGCGGAGCTGCGGCCATAACCAGCCGCGTCGTCCGTGGCAGTCACGTAGGCACGACCCGCCTCCCGAGCTGAGGCCGAGGCGGCATACGCCCCGGCCTGCAAACGGCCCAACGTCCCGACGAGATAGAACAACGGCAGCAACAGCAGCACCATGAGGAAGGTGACCTCAATCAGCATCGAGCCACGATCGGAGCGGAGATTCACTCTTGGTCCTCCGCGAATGCCTGGCCCGTCACCGTCATCATCCCGGGGGGCCCAAGGGGGCCGAGCAAGGGCACCGGCAAGTCGGCACTCACCTCGACCACTTCCACCCCACCGGCGCTGGTGCGTCGCGCGCTCACCGACGTGCCGTATTTGCCCGGCAATGTCGTCGCGAGCAACCCCCGAGCCCGTGCCACACCTTGATCGGTGGTGTTGCCGAGCCTGGCGCCCTCTCTGGCCCCTTCAATGACATGCGCAGTCGCGGTGTTGTGCACGTGAAGGGCATA
Source organism: Actinomycetales bacterium (assembly GCA_038232855.1). Taxonomy (GTDB): domain Bacteria; phylum Actinomycetota; class Actinomycetes; order Actinomycetales; family Dermatophilaceae; genus Ornithinicoccus. Next base: position 3,711 of record JBBSNC010000148.1, on the reverse strand, counting down.
GCCCAGTTGCAGGATCGAGGCGAACATCAGCATGACGAGGCCGGAGACGAGCACGAACTCGGCTACTGCAGAACCCCGTTCACGCTCGTCGCCCCATCTGCTCACGGACCAGTAACCGAGTTAACCGCGTTGCTGAACACACTTTCCAGTAGCGGACGCGCCACGGCCGCGAGGGCAATGACGAGACCAGCGGTCATGACGGTGATCATGACCCAGCCGGGGACGTCACCGCGCTCACGCTCCTGCGACCACTCCGACACGGCGACGCGAGCACTCACGATGGTCGCGTACAGATTGCGCTGTGCACGTTCGAGGTTCTTCATTGTTCTCTCCTTGCGGGTTGTGTTTCGTGGAGTTCACGGAACGGGGTCATACGGCGAAGTCCAACAGGGCTATCCCTGGATAGGCGGCGAAAACTACTGTGATGGGCAAGACGAGAAAAACCACGGGGATCATCATCGCGATTTCGCGCTTGCCACCCTCCTCGATCAGTGCCTGACGAGCAGACTCGCGAGCGTCCTGGGCTTGCGCCCGTAGCACTTCGCCCAGCGGCGTGCCTCGTTCGATAGCAACGACGATGCCGTCGACGAACCGGTTCAACGGCGCCAGACCGGTGCGTTCGCTGACACCCTGCAAAGCCGCTGGCAGCGACATCCCGGTGCGAGCGGCGGCCAAGGCAATGTCGAGCTCGGCCGACAACTCCCCTCGGGAGAGACGGGCCACCCGTTCCAACGCCTGTGCGGTGCCCTCGCCCGCCGTGACAGACAAAGCGAGGAGTTCGGCAAGCGCCGGAAACTCCCTCATGATGCGCTGCTCGCGTTGTTTCGCTGCGCGGGTCAACATGGAATCCCGAGCGATGGCCCCTCCCATCCCGGCACAAAGCACGACGAGGATGAGGGCACCTAGCGGCGCGCCACTGGTCCACCACAGCACCGAACTCAGTCCGGTCGTCAGCGCGGCCGCGACAATCGCCCAGAGCACTTGCTGAATCCTGAAGCCCTCGACGTCCTCGCTCGCGTTGGCCCGCTGGAGCCTTTGGTGCACCGATTCAGCACCGCCGAGCAGCCGGTCTAGACGCCCTGCAATCGATGCAATCAACGGATCGAACATGTCGCTGACGCCGACGGGGGCATGCTCTTGGTGGATCAGGCGTGATCGGCGCGGCGCCCGGTCGAGATAGGGCTCGACCCGGGCGGCAAGATCGATGGAGCGCATGAAGGGCGCACCACGCAGCACGAGGAAGACGCCGAGGGCGAAGACGGCACCGAGCACGGCACCGGTGGACGAAAGCGGAAAGGTCATCGCAGCACTCGCTCTTCTTGAGGCAGGCGCCCTAGGTGCACCATGAGCCGGTACGCCACCGCGGACAACCCTGCTCCTACAGCCAGGATCAGCACCCCCGTGGTCTCTTGGTAGGCGAGCAGCGCTGACCCACGGGTAGCCATCATGGCCAGCACCAGCCACGGGGCTGCCATCGCAAGTCGGGCGGCGTTCACGGTCCAGCTCTGGCGTGCCTCTAACTCCGCTCGAGAGCGAGCATCCTCGCGCAGGAACTGGGATAGGGCGCGCAGAACTCGCCCCAAATCACTTCCGCCGACTTCGCGCGCGATCCGTAGCGCCTCGATCAATCTGTCGGCGACCGGGTCCGCCAAACACTCCTTGAGCACATCCAGGGATTCCGAGAAACGCCCCGAAGCCCGGTAGTCGTCTGCAAATAGTTCAAATGCGGGTCGCAACTCTTTAGGTCCACGGTCGGCCAATTGCACGAGGGCTTCCGGAAGGGCCAATCCCGCGCGGACAGCGGAGGAGACGTGGTCGACGACGTCCGGCCATACCTCGCGCAGTTGCGCTCGTCGCGCTCGCGCCCGCATTTTGACAAAGCCGATCGGCGCATAGCCGCAGATCACGGCGAAGGCCAAGGAAATGGCCGGCACCCTGGTCGTCCCCAGGACCAGAACGAAGACCAGCAAACCCAGGATGGCTGACAGGCTCAGCAATAGCCTGGGGGTCAGCCCTTGGATTCCGGACACAGCGATCTGATCACCTAACGTGCGAATCAGAGACGGATGAGTACGCCGCCGTGTGGCCCGTGGCTCTTGCGGCCACCAAGACCACCAAATACTCGCCAGCCCGATCCCACACATGAGGCCCAGCAGGATTCCTGTCATCCGGCGTCACCGAGCAGTTCTGCGAGATCGTATCCAGAACGAACGAAGCGATCGGGATGCGGCGGGAAGCCCGGGCCCCGAACGAGGTCCCCCTCGCGTCGGGTGAAGATATCGGCGACTTCGATGACCTCCCCCTCGACACGGCCGGGCAGCGCCACGATCTCTTGAACGCGGCGGTGACCATCGGCCTGAAGCGCCACATGCGCGACGATGTCCACCGAGCTAGCCACAGTGGGCACCACGAAACTGCTACTGACGTTGGGACCGGCAAGAAGTGGAAGTGTGCACATCTTGGTGATCGCCTCACGCGCACTGTTGGCGTGGATAGTGCACATGCCAGGCAGGCCGGAGTTCAGCGCGATAAGCAGGTCCAGGCTCTCGGCTTGCCGTACCTCGCCCACGACAATGCGAGAGGGCCGCATCCGCAGCGCTTCCTTGACCAGGCGGCGCAGCGGAATCTCACCCGTGCCCTCCAAGCTGGACTGGCGACACTGCAAGCCAGCCACGTCTCGCAGCGGGATTTTCAACTCGAAAACTTCCTCCGCTGTGACAACGCGTTCCTGCTGTGGGATGGCCGCAGCCAAGCAGTTCAGCATCGTGGTCTTTCCAGCTTGGGTTCCACCCGCCACCAGGACGTTCAATCCACTGGCCACGGCGGCGCCGAGGAACGCGGCGCCCTGAGCCGAGATGGTGCCCAGCCGGACCAGGTCGTCCATGTCATCGGCGGCAACGACGAATTTGCGGATGTTAACCGCCCAGTGGCGACGAGTGATATCCGGAATGACGACATGAAGACGGGAACCGTCCGGGAGCGAAGCGTCCACAAAGGGCGAGCTGAGGTCGACCCGTCGACCAGAGGTGCGCAACATGCGTTCCACGAGGTCTTGGACCTGCTCCTCGGTCAGGAATGTCGGAGTGAGTTCGGATCGCCCATGCCGAGCCACGAAAATCCGCGACGGCTCGTTTATCCAAATCTCTTCCACAGTGGGGTCATCGAAGTATGGCTGCAGCGGGCCATAGCCGGCCACCGAATCGAGAAGGAGCCGCCGCATTTCAGTGGCATCCCCCAGCGCCGGCAATCCGCCCATCAGCGCCCGATCGTCATACTCCGCGACTGCCTCCCCAATCACTGCACGCACCGCCACGTCATCGCGCACCGGGTCTAGGCGACGACGCCGGATCAACTCACGAACGTCGACCTCGAGAGACGCCAAGGTGGCAGCGGACATACAGGGGATCCCCATTTCACGGTTGGGTCAGCACCCGTCACGAGGCGCCACCGCACACTTGCTGCGGTCGATCATCACTTTTCGCTGCCCAAAAGATAGCGTCTCGTAGCCGATATGGGGATTCCACCTACCCGAGCCTGTGGATAACTCGTTGCGGGCCATCAACGCCCTCACACCTCGTTGACTTCAATCAAGTTGCCCCATAGCGAAAGTGGCTGCAATAACGGTCACTGCGGCCAACACAACCGCCGCAGCAACGATCGCGGGCGCGAATTGGAACATCGCTATGCCGAGCGGGATCATCAACCCGTTGA
>JBBSNC010000147.1:0-6982 GCA_038232855.1 Actinomycetales bacterium | reverse complement strand
CGGATGGGCGTGAGTGGCTTCACCGAGGTCAGGCAGGGCAAACGCTTCACCCTCGAGGTCGAGGGCGAGGTCACCCAGGACCACCTTGTCGCCGCCCAGCAGGTTGCGGCGACGTTGTTGAGCAACCCGGTGATCGAGGACATCATTTCTGTTCGTCCAGGTCCGGCATGAAAATCGGGGTTGTCACCTTCCCAGGCTCCCTCGATGACCACGACGCACGCCGGGCGATCACGCTCGCCGGCGCCGAAGCCGTAGCACTGTGGCATGGCGATGAAGATCTGCGCGGCGTCGACGCTGTGGTGTTGCCCGGCGGCTTCTCCTACGGTGACTATTTGAGAGCCGGGGCCATCGCCCGGTTCTCCCCCGTCATGGATGCCCTGATCCCGGCCGCAGAAGGGGGTATGCCGGTGCTCGGCATCTGCAACGGGTTCCAGGTGTTGTGCGAATCGCACCTGTTGCCGGGTGCCCTGGTCCGCAATGACCATCAGCAGTTCGTCTGCCGCGACCAGCGGTTGCGGATCGAGCGGGTCGATACGCCCTGGACCGCCGACTTCGGTGCTGGGGAGCAGATCACCATCGTGTTGAAGAACGGCGAAGGCGGGTACATGGCCGATGAACACACCCTCGATGAACTGGAAGGTGAGGGCCGCGTGGTGGCGCGCTATCTCGGTGGCAACCCGAATGGCTCTCGGCGTGAGATCGCCGGGATCAGCAACGAACGGGGCAACGTCGTCGGGTTGATGCCGCACCCCGAGCATTGCGTCGAAGCGGGCTATGGGCCTTCGCTGGACGGCCTGCTGTTCTTCACCTCCGCGCTGAGAGCGCTGACGAACGCATGAGCAAGATCACTAATACCGCAGGGACCGCATACGCACCGGACACCGTCTCCGCAGCTTCGGACTCCCCCGGTGTTGAGCAGCCCTGGGCCGCCTTGGGGTTGAAGGCTGATGAGTATGCACGGATTCGCGAGATCCTCGGCCGTCGACCGACCAGTGCCGAGTTGGCGATGTACTCGGTCATGTGGTCCGAGCACTGCTCGTACAAATCCTCCAAGGTGCATCTCAGTCAGTTCGGCGACAAGACCACTGAAGCGATGCGCGAGCACCTGCTGGTCGGCATCGGCGAGAACGCTGGCGTTGTCGACATTGGGGACGGCTGGGCGGTGACCTACAAGGTCGAGAGCCACAATCACCCCAGTTACATCGAGCCCTATCAGGGTGCGGCGACGGGTGTTGGCGGGATCGTGCGCGACATCATGAGCATGGGCGCGCGGCCGATTGCCCTCATGGACGCCCTGAGGTTCGGCGCCCTGGATCATCCGGACACCGCGCGGGTGCTGCCCGCAGTGGTTGCCGGAGTCGGCGGATACGGCAACTGCCTCGGCTTGCCCAACATCGGCGGCGAACTGGAGTTCGACCCTTGTTATCAGGGCAACCCATTGGTCAACGCACTGTGCGTGGGGTCGATGCGGGTGGAGGACATTCACCTGGCTTCGGCTGAAGGCGTCGGCAACCTGGTCGTGCTCTTTGGGGCCAAGACCGGTGGCGACGGTATCGGTGGTGTGTCCGTGTTGGCCTCGGAGACGTTCGACTCCACCGGCCCAGCGAAGCGCCCGGCCGTGCAGGTCGGCGACCCGTTTGCCGAGAAGGTGCTCATCGAGTGCTGCCTGGACCTGTATGCCGCGCATGTCGTGGCCGGGATCCAGGACCTCGGCGGGGCCGGGCTCAGTTGCGCGACCAGCGAACTGGCTTCGAACGGCGACGGGGGCATGTCTGTGCACCTGGATCGGGTCCCGCTGCGCGACTCCAGCCTGTCGCCCGAAGAGATCCTGATGTCTGAGTCCCAAGAACGCATGATGGCTGTCGTCGAGCCGGGCAGGCTCGAGGAGTTCATGGCGGTGACGGCCCGCTGGGACGTCGAGGCCACCGTGCTCGGTGAGGTCACCGACGGCACCAACCTGCAGGTCTTTTGGGGCGAAGACCTGATTGTCGACGTGCCACCACGCTCTGTTGCTCATGACGGCCCGGCGTATCACCGCCCGCTGGAGCGGCCGGCATACCTCGACGCGCAGATCGCGGACAGCAGCGTGGGACTGGCCGCCCCCGTCGAGGGACCCGAGCTGCGGCAGGCGTTGCTGGATCTGCTCGGCTCACCGAATGGCTGCGACCCGACCTGGGTGACCCAGCAGTACGACCGTTACGTCCGCGGCAACACTGCCCAGTCGATGCCCGACGATGCAGGCGTAGTTCGGGTCGATGAGGTGAGCGGACGCGGAGTGGTCATCTCAACGGACTGCAACGGGCGGTTCACCCAGTTGGATCCGTATGCCGGGACACAGCTCGCCTTGGCCGAGTCCTACCGCAACGTCGCCATGAGCGGTGGGCGGCCGGTGGCCGTCTCGGACTGCCTCAACTTCGGTTCGCCAGAGGACCCCGCCGTCATGTGGCAGTTTGAGCGCGCCGTGACCGGGCTTGCTGACGGCTGTGTTTCGCTCGGCATACCGGTGACCGGCGGCAACGTGTCCTTCTACAACCAGACCGGCGACATAGCGATCCACCCCACGCCACTGGTGGCAGTACTCGGTGTCATCGACGACGTCGCGGACCGAATCCGTAGCGGCTGGCAAGGCCCAGGTCATGCTTTGTACGTGCTGGGGAGCACCCGCGACGAGCTCGACGGCTCGCTCTGGGCACAGGTCGCACACCGTCATCTTGGTGGCGTCCCCCCGCTGGTGGACCTGGCAGCCGAGCGCACCCTGACCGATCTAGTCCTCGCAGCCAACGCTGCGGGTCTGGTGCACTCGGCCCATGACCTTTCCGAGGGCGGTCTGGGCGTCGCGCTAGCCGAAAGCGTCATGCGGCACGGGGTCGGTGCCCATGTTTCGTTGGAGGACCTCACGACGCGCGACGGCGTGGACGCGTTCACGGCGCTGTTCAGCGAGTCAACCGCCCGCGCCGTGCTGGCCGTGCCAGCTCAGCAGACCAAGGAGTTCGAGGCATTGTCCGGGGAGCACGGGCAGTCGGTGGTGCAGATCGGCGAGACCGGCGGCGATCAGCTCATGGTCGAAAGCCTCTTCACCCTGACCGCCGAGGCATTGCGGACGGCTCACGGCGGTGTGATTGAGCGCGGCCTAGGTTAGCGCCGCACCAGATAGCGACTTGTGATCATCCCCGAGTTGCCGGTGGAAGTGCCCGTCTGGGTCAGCAGGACGTCGTGAGCGAGTTCACCGAAGAGGGGTATTCCACCGCCGAGCATGACGGGGACGCGCGAGAGCGTGATTTCGTCGATGAGTCCTTCGCGCAGAAATGACTGGATTGTCTGTCCGCCATCGACATACACCCCCTTACTCTTGCGGTCACCGAGCAATTGAACGACCTGAGGCAACGTCCGTACAACAGTCACGTGAACGTCCCCGCCAATCGGCAGCGTCGAACTCAAGACAACGACGTGCTTTGACGAATAGGGCCACTCACCGAACGTCAGGACCTTTTCATACGTCCGGCGACCCATCACCAGGTGATCGACACTTCTCATGAACTCTTCGTATCCAGCGGGAGGGTTTGGCCCGTCATGCGGCTCAGGATCATCCGCATGTGTGGGCTGGTCGGTAAGCCACTCAATATCCCCATCGCTACGGGCAATAAAACCGTCCAGGCTGGTCGCGATAAAAACGACACCGCGCCAATCACGCTGCGTACTCACATCTTCTCCCAACGAATCCGCATTTCGCATGACCAGCCCTGCATGCTGGTCATCGCGACATGATGCAACGAGTGTATGCCGTCGAGCACGCTTGCTAAAAAGGCGCGTCCTATCGGGCCGCGGACTCGCGCGCTAACGTTCAATAAATGGCCTAGCAGGGCTGCGGTTAGATGGTTTCGAGTAGGTCGTGGCGACGGATGACTGCGTCCCGTCCGGGACCTACCCCGATTGCCGATATGCGAGCACCGATCAGTTCTTCGAGCCGAAGGATGTAATCGTGCGCTGCCTGGGGCAGATCCTCAAACGTGCGGCACCCGGTGATGTCTTCTTTCCAGCCCGGCATCTCTTCGTAGACCGGAATGGCGTGATGGAAGTCGGTTTGACTCACCGGCATTTCGTCATGTCGAGTGCCAAAAACGTCGTAGGCGACACAGATCGGGATGACATCCAGCCCTGTCAGCACATCAAGCTTGGTGACCACAAAGTCGGTCACTCCATTGATCCGTTGGGCATAGCGGCCCACCACCGCGTCCACCCAACCGCAACGGCGCGGCCGACCTGTCGTGGTGCCGAACTCTGCACCGGTGGTCCGCAGGAACTCGCCGTCTTCATCGTCCAGCTCGGTCGGGAAGGGCCCTTCGCCAACCCGCGTCGAATATGCCTTCAGGATCGCAATAACTCGATCGATCCGAGTCGGGGGCACACCTGAGCCGGTGCATGCCCCGGCCGAGGTCGCGCTGGAGGACGTCACAAACGGGTACGTGCCGTGATCGACGTCGAGCAAGGTTGCTTGTCCCGCTTCAAAAAGCACGTTCTTGCCCGCATCCAGCGCCTCGTTGAGCAACAGTCCGGTATCGATCACCATTGGCCGAATTCGCTCGGCATGGCGCAGCAACTCCTCCATGACTTCGTCAACTTCGACGGATCGACGGTTATACACTTTCAAGAGCACCTGGTTCTTGATCAACAGGGCTGCGTCGACCTTTTGCCGCAGGATCGACTCGTCATACAAATCTTGCATCCGTATGCCGACCCGGTTCATCTTGTCCGCGTATGTCGGTCCGATGCCTCGCCCAGTCGTGCCCAGTCTGCGTGAGCCAAGAAAGCGTTCGCCGACCTTGTCCAGCACTCGGTTATACGGCGGAATTACATGTGCGTTCGCGCTGATCACCAACGAGGACGTATCAACACCCCGCTCCTCGAGGCCATCGAGTTCTTCGATGAGCACCGAAAGATCGACGACCACGCCGTTGCCGATGACGGGTACGCAACCTGGCGTCAGAATGCCGCTTGGCAACAAATGCAGCGCATATTTCTGGTCACCGATGACCACTGTGTGACCGGCATTGTTGCCACCGTTGAATTTGACGACATAGTCAACGCTGCTGCCGAGGAGGTCAGTGGCTTTGCCTTTGCCCTCATCGCCCCATTGGGCACCAACCAGCACAATTCCTGGCATGAGCTGATCTCCTACAAGTCCAGCGCGCGCGCAGCGTCGGCCGAAGAGTCGCGTAAGAAGTCGGCGCAACGGCGGTGCTCGTCGTCCTCACTGATCGCCTCAGCAGCTTTTGCCAACGCGCCAAGCGCCCGCAGGAATCCGCGATTCGGCTCGTGCTCCCAGGGCACCGGTCCCTGCCCGCGCCAGCCGGACTTGCGCAGCGAATCCAACCCACGGTGATAGCCCGTGCGAGCGAAGGCGTAGGCCTCCACGTCGAGGCCGTCGGCCAGCGCATCTTCAGCCAATACCGCCCAAGCCAGCGACGACGTCGGGTTGGCAGTGGCGACCTGACGGGCATCGGCGCCGCGGTCCAGGGCCTCGGCTGCCGGATCAGGGGGCAGATGCGTGCTCGGTATGCCGAGCAGGTTCTCGCTCACTGGTGGGTGCCGGCCGAGCGCAAATTTTCACAAGCAGTGGCCACACGGGCCGCCATCGCGGTCTCGGCTTCCTTGCCCCAGCTGCGGGGGTCGTAGAACTTCTTGTTGCCGACCTCACCGTCGATCTTCAGGACACTGTCGTAGTTGCCGAGCATGAAGCCTGCGATCGGGCGGGTGAACGCATACTGCGTATCGGTGTCGACGTTCATCTTGATGACGCCGTAGTCGACAGCATCTGAGATTTCCTGCTCACTGGAGCCGGAACCACCGTGGAAGACGAGGTCGAAGGGCTTGGAGTCTTCCCCCTGGCCGAGTTCGCGGGCCGCTGCTGCCTGGGCCTTCTGCAGGATCTCCGGGCGAAGCGTGACGTTGCCTGGCTTGTAGACGCCGTGCACGTTGCCGAAGGTCAGCGCGGTCAGGTAGCGGCCCTTTTCGCCTGTCCCGAGTGCCTTGATCGTGTCGATCGCATCCTGCTCGGAGGTGTACAACTGGTCGTTGAGCTCGTTGTCGACGCCGTCTTCTTCCCCGCCGACGACCCCGATTTCAACCTCGAGGATGATCTTGGCCTCGGCACAGGCGGCCAACAGTTCTTCGGCGATCTGCAGGTTCTCCTCCAGCGGCGTCGCAGAGCCATCCCACATGTGTGACTGGAAGTAGGGCAGGCCGCCACCCTTGACACTCTCGGCGGAGGCCGCGATCAGCGGGCGGACAAAGTCATCGAGCTTGTCCATGGGGCAATGGTCGGTGTGCAGAGAGATGTTGACGTCCCACTTCTTGGCCACCTCGTGGGCGTATGCCGCCAGCGCGAGAGAGCCACTGACCATGTTCTTGATGGTCGACCCAGAAAGGTAGTCCGCCCCGCCGGTCGATACCTGCACGATGCCGTCGCTGCCGGCCTCGGCGAACCCGCGGATGGCAGCGTTGAGGGTTTGACTCGATGTCACATTGATCGCCGGGTAGGCAAAAGAGTCCTTCTTGGCGCGGTCCAGCATGTCCGCGTAGACCTCGGGCGTTGCGATGGGCATGAATCCTCCTCGATAGGCGGCCTTGATTAGGGCAAGGACGCACCGCGTCATGACGGTCGCTTACATGCTTCCATACCTGCACTCAGGGAGCAGCATGCTCGCCTACCGAGCACTGGCCCGGGTGTCGAGTTCGAGAGAGCACCTCCCCCGCGCGCCATGAAAGAACTTATATCGATATCCCCCCGGTCGTCGGACGTGGCCGCGACCGCTGGGGTCGTGTCCAGTACCTAGGCAACCACCGGCGGCCGGAAACAGGAGCCGGCCGGCCAGATCCGATCCTGCCGTTCGGGAAAACGCAGCCAATGACCGTGCGCTTCATTCCGGCTCCCTTCTGTTGTCAAGTCGCTTGAATCGGCTCTTGGGAGTGTGCGCTGGCGTTT
>JBBSNC010000146.1:0-7015 GCA_038232855.1 Actinomycetales bacterium | reverse complement strand
GTCGCCAAGGATGAGGTAGCTCATCTCTTTGTCGCTGGTCTCTGCAGACGCCGAGCGACGGGAGAAGAAGAAGACCACGCCGATGAGTACCCACACACCTAGTGCGACGAGCGAGGGGGTGCCCAGTTGGGCCGGCGAGCCAGGCGCCATCAAGAGGCAGAAGAACGCAACTCCAGTGATAGCGCCGAGCACGGCAAGCACTCGCTTGGTGGTCGAGCGCACGCCTTCGGGGTCTCCCGGCTGTTCAGGACTGCTGGACCAGCGGAACAGTTTGAATGCAGCCAAGCACGTGTAGGTGTAGGCGATCGTGACACCCACGGCGCTCATGTCGACGACCCAGATCAGCGCCTCGCGGCCGAACCACGGCGCGACCAAGCAGAGGGCGGCAACGAACCAGATGGCCGTCGCCGGGGTGCGGTGGGTCGGGTGCAGTTCAGCCATCTGGCTCGGGATCGCTTTGGCTCGGCCCATCGCAAACAACAACCGGCTGGCCGAGACGTAGAAGCCGTTGAGGCCAGTCGATACACCCATCAGCACAGCAATGGCCAACACCAGCAGACCTGCCGTGCCGAACAGTTCGTCGAGGCCGTCGGCCGTGCCCCAGACGGGATCTCCGGCCACCAGTTCGGTCCACGGGATGGGCGCCGCAGTGGCAAACACCATGGCGACGTAAATCAGGGCGGCGGACACGATAGCCATGATGATCAGTCCAAATGCCTTGCTCGGGCTGAAGTTGAACTCCTCGGCCGCTTGCGGGATGTTGTCGAAGCCGACATAGGCCCACGGGGCAATCGCCACGATGGCCAGAATGGCCGAGATCGGGGCCACACCCTCGGGGAAGGCAGGAGTGAGGTTGGACATCGGTGTGTCCGGTGCGAGGAGCACGCCAATCAAGATGAGGGCGACGCCGGCCAACATGATGAGGCAGAAGATGTACTGCAACCGCCCGCTCATCGAGGCGCCCCGCACATTGAGGTATGCGAAAGCGACCAAGCCAAGGCTGGCGACGAAGACCTCGCCGAGGTAGACATCCCAACCAGCGATCTCCCACAGCGGCACCCACTCCACCAGGGAGGGCAGCAGACGTCTGAAGAGCAAGGCCAACGCGGAGGCATTGAGCGCCACGATCGAGACATACCCCAGCGTGAGGAACCACCCGCATACGAAGGCGTGGGTGCGACCGAAGGCAGTAAAGGCATAGGCGTACTCCCCGCCGCTGACCGGGTAGGTACGGATCAGCAGGCCATAGCTGACGGCGATGACGCACATCAACGCGCCGCCGATCAGCAGACCCAATATCGTGCCCATGGGGCCAGCCGTGCCCATCCAGCCAGTGGGCAAGATGAAGGCACCCCACCCGACAGCCGAGCCGAGCGCAATGGCCCACACCCACTGCGGCTTCAACGATCGGTCGAGTTGCGTGCGCTCGGTCGTGCTTGTAGTGGCGCCTTCGTCAGCAGTACTCATGGTGACCTCTCCGGTCTACGGCTCGTACTCGCGACTCAGCATAGCTACGAAAGGTCAGCCAGGGGTGGCTCATGTCGCCGGGATGGCCTAGCGTAGAAAGGTCAAGTGACACCGCCGTCGACCAGTCGGGAGTTTGGCCATGAGCTCGATTCTTCTAGCCCTCATCGGGATCACGATGATCCTGGCGGGCTATCTGCTCTACTCTCGATATCTGGCCAGCAAGGTCTATGCGCTCCAACCGGACGCCGTTACCCCTTCGCATGCGCTCGAAGACGGCGTCGACTATGTCCCGACTAACAAGTATGTGCTGTGGGGCCACCACTTCACGTCAGTGGCCGGTGCCGCACCCATCGTCGGGCCGGCCATTGCCGTGATCTGGGGCTGGCTACCGGCCTTCCTCTGGGTCACCATCGGCACCGTGTTCTTCGCGGGGGCGCACGACATGGGGGCGCTGTGGGCCTCCACCCGCAACAAGGGCCGCTCGATAGGGGCGCTGTCGGAGCGATATATCGGTGGTCGCGGCAGCAACCTGTTCTTGGTCGTCATCTTCTTGGTACTGCTGATGGTCAACGCGGCGTTTGCTGTGGTCATCTCCGGGTTGCTGGTGTCCACGCCAACAGCCGTCATCCCCACCTGGGGCGCCATCGCGGTCGCGCTCATCATCGGCCAGGCGCTCTATCGCGGCTGGGCCACGTTGCCGGTGGTCTCAGTGGTGGGAGTCGTGGCGCTCTATGCATTGATCCTCCTCGGCAACCAAATACCCCTATCGCTGCCGGAAACGATGCTCGGGCTACCCGCCAATTCGGTGTGGATCGTCATTTTGTTCTTGTATGCCGGCATCGCCTCAGTGCTGCCGGTATGGATGCTGTTGCAGCCACGTGACTACATCAACGGTCTGCAACTCTTCCTGGCCCTCGGCCTGCTCTATGTTTCCGTGCTGATTGCCTCGCCCACCATCGTGGCTCCTGCGTTCAACTCCGATGTGCCCGATGGCACCCCCAGCATGGTGCCGTTGCTGTTCGTCACGATCGCTTGCGGCGCCATCTCCGGGTTCCACGGGATGGTGGCGTCGGGGACCAGCTCCAAACAGCTCGACAAAGAAACCGACGCCCGCTTCGTGGGCTACTTCGGAGCGGTCGGTGAGGGGCTGCTCGCCCTTGGCGCCATCATCGCGACGACCGCCGGGTTCGCCACGATGACCGCCTGGCAGGAGACCTACAACGAGTTCGGGGCCGGCAGCGTGGGTGCCTTCGTGCAAGGCGGCGGCACAATCGTCGAGAACGGTCTTGGCCTGCCGCAATCGCTGAGCGCGACGATCTTGGCGACCACGGCAATCCTCTTTGCCGCAACCACGATGGACACCGGGGTCCGGCTGCAACGGTTCGTCGTGCAAGAAGTCGGTGAGGTCATGGGCTTCACGCTGGGTAAGGGTGTGGCCACCGTCATCGCCCTTGTGATTGCGATGGGGCTGACGTTCGGCGCGGGCGCCGACGGGTCCGGCGGCATGCTGATCTGGCCGCTCTTCGGCACCACCAACCAGCTGATGGCCGGGTTGACCCTCTCCATCGTGGCCATCATGCTGATGCGTCGTGGCCGCAACCCCATTGCGGTCATGGTGCCCCTAGTGTTTGTGCTGGTCATGACGATTTACGCGCTCTTCGTGCAACTCGGCACCTTCTGGAGCGACCAGAACTGGCTACTCTTCAGCCTGGATCTGGTCATCCTGGTGGCCGCCGTGTGGGTCATCATCGAGTCCGTTGGCGCGATGCGCAGCGCCAAATCCGACGGCCCGGATGTCGACTGGGCTGATGAGATGGCAGCCGAGCGCAACGCCAGTGCTGACGCAGAGTCGGGCACGGGCAGCACGTCACCGTGACTCCTCCAGCCGATGACCTCAGCGGCAGTCGTGGCCGCACGTCGATGCCTGCGCCGACCGCTAGACAATGGCTGCATGAGGTCTTCGCCGGGCGGTATCGGCTTACCTTTGCCCGCGCCAGGCAAGACGAAGACGACGTGATGCTGATGTTGGTGCTCAGCGAATCCCTCGGTCTGCCGAACCCGATGAGTTGGTATGCGATGGAGTTGCTGCCAGTCATCTACGACAGGTTTCATGCGTGGCACCGCCGGATGGGTTTGGACCGCTCGCCGCTGGACCGCATTTCGTGCTGCTAGGTACGCCGTGCTGCTAGAGCTGGCCAGGCAGCGTCGAGTGCTCTTCGTCGGCGGCAAGGGTGGAGTCGGTAAGACCTCGATCGCCTCGGCCATCGCGCTTGCTCGCGCACGCGCAGGGGCACGCGTCCTGCTGGTCTCGACCGATCCTGCGCACAACCTGGGGCACCTGTTCGGCATACCGATCGGAGACAGTTTCACCGAAGTAGAGCCCGGCCTGGATGCCTGTGAGTTGGACCCTGAGCAGACGATGCAGAGACACCTAGACGCGGCCGGCCGGACGATGCGGCGCCTGATGCCGGATCATCTCGGCAACGAGGTCACCAAACACCTCGCCCTGGCTCGGCAGGCACCGGGGGCGGCTGAGGCGGCGGTGCTGGAACGGCTGGCCGATGTGGTGCAGGGAGCGAGCCAGGTCTATGACCTCATCGTCATCGACACCGCGCCCTCGGGGCACACCGTTCGCTTGCTAGGGCTGCCCGAGCTGGTGACGGCCTGGACAGACGGTCTGTTGCAGCGGCAAGCGAATTCGCAACGGTTTGCCGACGCGATGGCCAACCTGGACCGAGGGCAGAGCGACACCGATCCTGGTGCTGAACTCGTGCCTCGGACTGGGTCGAGCCGGGAGCGCGGCCGCGGACGGACGCGTCGATCTCGACCAGGGGCCAATGCTGAGCGAGATGCGGAAATCCGCGACATCCTCCTTCGTCGCCAAGCCAGGTTCACCCACCTGCGCGACGTCATCACCGATCACAAAAGCACTGGCTTCGTCGTCGTGCTTGCGGCCGAGCGGCTGCCCGTTTTGGAAACGATTGAACTCGAGGAACAGTTGACTCGCCTCGGAGCGCAGGTCAGCGCACTCGCCGTCAACAAGCGCTCGCCAGCCGACGACGGGTCGCTGCTATCCCAGCGCCGAGCGCAGGAGCATGAGCATCTGGAGACCCTGCGACGGACATTGCCAGACCATCCGGTGGCGCAGATTCCGCTCATGCCCGGTGATCTGGTGGGTCTCGATGGGCTCACCGCGTTGATCCGACACCTGGGCGGCCATCCCTAGGAGGCAGGGACCCGACGCGCAAAGGCGGTGATCGCTCCGGCGCCGATGGCAGGAAGCGCGATCAGGCCAGCTGTCACGGGCATCACTTCCCGCAGATCCGAGGCAAAAACACTGGCATCAAAACCGAGAGGTGGCATTTGGAACATGGCCGTCGTGAGCACGCCGACGATGAGCGCGACCGCGATCCACACCACTACGACTCGCCACAACGGCATCACGCTACCGTCACGAGCACCCCAGGCCAACGCGACCAGGAAGTTCAGCGCAAAGACCAACAGGCCTAGCCCAATGTTGGCGCCCCCCTCAGAGTCCCCGATCGCAGCCAACCCAGTGATGGCGAGATAGAGCGCGATGAAGAGGGCGGCCCGGATCGCGACGCTCATGGTCGAGATGATACGACCGAGTCGTTTGGCGATCTGGGCTACATCCATCCGCACTGGGTCAGCCGGCACGAGGTGCCGGTTCACGGCAAAAGCGGGCCACACCAGGCAATGACCGCTAGGTCAGCATCGCGTAGAAGACGAGGATGCTCGGCAGGGCCATAGCGCCGACGACAAGCAGCGCAATCAGTCGCTGACGGCGGGCTCGGCGCTCACGCCACTGCTCTTCGGGCTCTTCAAGCCAGGTACGCACGGGCTCGGCTCCTTCGGGTTTTCTTGGCCGGTTGGCACTCTACGTCCTCGCCGTGTGAGCCGAGGACTGGGGGAACATCGCTGGGTCACAACGGGTTGCCTACGGCGTGGACACAGCGCCGAGGCCCCGTTTGCTCTTGGTCGGCGCCGGTCACGCTCACCTGCATCTTCTGGTGCATGTTCAAGCGCTCGCCGACGCTGGGTATGCCGTCACGCTCCTGGCGCCGGCCACCTTTAGATACAGCGGGGTCGCATCGGCCAGCGCCACCGGAAATATGCCTACCCAGGTCGGCCTGATCGATGTCGCCCGGTTGGTGCAGGGGTCCCCGATCACGCATCACGTCGGTGTGCTCGGCGACCTCGACCTTGTGGCGCACAGGGCCTACACAGGTGAAGGCACCTGGATCGACTTCGATGTCGTCTCATTCAACATCGGCAGCGTCGCCGCAAGCAGCGGCATCGACCTCGCGCGTGAAGAGGATCTGCTGCAGATCAAACCGCTCGAGATGCTGGCTCACCTGCGGGGGCGGGTCGACACCGTGTTGGCGAATCAGGACCGGGCTCGCGTCACGATCGTCGGCGCCGGCCCCTCCGGTCTTGAACTAGCAGGCAACCTCGGCGTGCAAGCCGCGGTCGAGGTGACCCTGATCGAGGCTGGACCGACCATCCACTCGGGGTTGCCTCCGCGGGCTCGAGAGCGGCTGACTCGGCTGTTGCATAGACGAGGCGTTCATCTGCTGACCGGCGTCGGCGTGATGAGGATCGAGGCGGACCAGGTGCGCCTGAGCAATGGCAGCACCCCAGGCCACGACCTGATCGTGCTCGCCACGGGGCTGGTCAGCTCACCGTTGACCGAAGAACTGGGCTTGGCCGATCCTGGTCAGTCTCACCTCGGCATACCGGTGCGGTCCACGCTGCAACACCGGGACCACGACGACGTCTATGCCGTCGGCGACTGCGCCCACTTCGTGCCCGCTCCACTGGCACGGATCGGGGTGCACGGCGTCCGACAGGGGCCGGTGCTGCTGCGCGCCCTGATCGCCCGTGCCGCTGGGGATCGACCCCCGGAATTCGAGCCGCAGAACTTGGCGCTGCAGGTGCTGGACCTCGGCGGCGGCCAAGGGCTGGCAGTGCGGGGGTCACGCTGGTGGTTGGGGCGCAGCGCGCTGTGGCTCAAGCGTTGGATCGATGCCCGATGGCTGCGGCAATATCAGAAGGCTTAGTCAAACTCGACTTCCGGTGTGGTTTCGAGCCCATTCGCGTCGCAGCCGACCTTCGAGCGACTGACCCAGCGAGGACCCGACGAGCAAGCCCAGCGCGATGGCGCAGATCACGGCCACCACGTCGAGACCTGCCTGCACGACATCGCCCTGATCGGCAACTAGTTGTGATACCCCCAGCAGGCCCAAACTTCCCGGAACCAAGAGCCAGAACGCCGGCAGGAACAGCACCAAGCGAGCGAGCCGAGGGCGCACCATCGCCACCACCGTGGCCGCCAAGCTCGCCGCGATAGCCCCGAAGAGCCCACCGAGCGCGGCCGATCCTAGGTGGTGCCCAAACGCCTGAGCCAGGAATGCCAACACCAACACCAGCAGCACCCACGGCAGCATCCGCAGCGACACACTCTCCATCAGGCCGATTCCGACGCCGATGAGCAGCAGACCCAGCGGCGCCGCCGCCCAGCCGATGT
>JBBSNC010000145.1:0-7046 GCA_038232855.1 Actinomycetales bacterium | reverse complement strand
CAGCGATGACGGGTTGACCTATACCTTCACGCTCGTCGAGGACGCGACGTTCAGCAATGACGCCGAGTTCACCGCCGAGGATGCGGTGTTTTCGATTGAGCGGGTGCAGTCCGATGACTGGACAGTGTCGCTGAAATCTCAGATGGATGTCGTGGAGTCAGCCGAGGCAACGGGGGACTATGAGTTGACGGTGACCCTGAGCCAGCCAAGCAACTCGTGGCTCTATGCGATGACCACCCAGGTCGGTGCCATGTTCGACACCGACGGCGTCGATGACCTTGCGGCGGAGCCGATCGGCACGGGACCGTATGCGTTTAAGTCCTGGGATCGTGGCACCGCCTTGAACCTGGAAGGCAACGATGAATACTGGGGCGATAAACCGTTCTTCGATGACGTCACGCTGGCCTATTTCACCGATGCCAATGCGTTGAACAATGCCCTGCTTACCGACAGCATTGATGTCGTCGGCACCGTGCAGGCTCCGGAGTCCCTGGCCGAGTTCGAGGGCGGTGACTACCAGATCATCGAGGGCACCACCAACGGGGAAGTGGTGCTGTCCTTCAACAACAACGAAGCGCCCTTCGACACGTTGGAGGTCCGCCAAGCGGCGCGCTACGCCATCGACCACCAAACCTTGATGGACACCTGCTGGGCTGGCCGCGGCGAGTTGATCGGATCGATGGTGCCACCGACCGACCCTTGGTATGAGGACCGCACCGGCGACTACCCGTTCGACGTGGAGAAGGCGAAGGCTTTGCTGAAGGAGGCCGATGCCACTGGGGTGAAGGTCCGCCTCCGAGTGCCGACCCTCCCGTATGCCGTGGCGTGCGGCACGGTGGTCGAGTCGATGCTGGAGGACGCCGGTTTTGACGTGACCGTCGATGAGTTGGAGTTCCCGGCTACCTGGCTCGAAGAGGTCTTCACCGCGCACGACTTCGACATGTCGATCGTCGCTCACGTCGAGCCGCGTGACATGCGCGCCGTGTTTGGCAACCCCAACTACTACACGGGTTATGGCACCGCAGAGATCACCGAACTGTTCGACGAGGCCGACGCCGGCACCCCCGAGGTCCAAGAGGAGAAGCTGGCCGAGGCTGCCAAGGTCATCTCCGAGGACGCCGCTGCGGACTTCCTCTTCTTGTTGCCCAACCTGATTGTGGCCACGCCCGACATCACCGGTCTGCCGGAGAATGCAGTCAGCGCCTCGTTCGACCTGTCCGCCTTGGCACGGGAGTGAGGCTCGGGCTGCTCCGCTGAGTGCCCGCAACCATCGTGATCCTCCAGCTGGCGCGACGCTTTGGCGTGCTGATCCTCAGCGTGGCGGTCAGCACCGTGGTGGTGTTCGCCTTCATGCAGGTGCTGCCCGGCAACCCCGCGCGAGTGGCGTTGGGAGTGAATGCCTCCGATAAGGCGGTCGCCCGGATGACCGAGCAGTATGGGTTGGACCGGCCGCTGGTCGTCCAGTATCTCGACTGGGTCGGCGGCATGTTGCGCCTCGACCCCGGCATCGAATACATCTCCAAGGCCGCCATCGGCCCGCAGATCGGCGACCGCCTGATGGTCACGCTGTGGCTGGTCGGGGCCGCGATGCTGCTGGCCATCGTAGTGGCGCTGCCAATGGGCACCTGGATGGCGATGCGACATCGGCACCCCGATGGCGTCGTCCTGTCCGGCGTGTCCCAAGTCGGGGTGGCAATCCCCGCCTTCTTGGCGGGCTTCGTGCTGATCTCGGTCGTCGCTGTGCGGCTGCGTTGGCTTCCCTCGGGCGGGTGGGTGGTACCAGCCGATGACCCAGTGCAGTTCCTGCGACGCCTGATCCTGCCGGCGGTGTCGTTGGCCCTGGTGCAGGGGTCGGTCATCGCGCGATACGTCCGCTCGGCGGTGCTCGATGAGTTGCAGCAGGACTATCTGCGCACGGCCCGAGCCAAAGGCTTGCGTCCCCTGCAAGCGGTGTGGCGGCATACCGTGCGCAACGCGGCCGTGCCAGTGGTGACCGTGCTCGGGTTGCAGTTGGCCAGCCTGCTGATCGGCGCGGTCGTGATCGAGCGCGTGTTCGTCATACCCGGTCTCGGGGCTTTCCTGCTCGACTCGGTGCGGCAGCGCGAGTTGTTGACGGTGCAAACCGTGGTGATGGTGCTCGTGGTGGCGACCCTGGCCATCAACTTCATCGTGGACGCGCTGTATGTCGTGATCGACCCGCGGCTGCGGACCGAACGGCGCGCATGAGTGCGGCTGGGATTGAAGCGGCTGCCCCGGCTCGGTGGCGCGCCCGGCTGAATGCGCCACTGCTGGTCGGCGGGGCGTTCGTGCTGATGGTGGTTGTGATGGCGCTGGTGTCGTTTGTCTGGACGCCGCACCCGCCGATGAAGGTGCTGGCGACGCAGGCATATCAGCGGCCTAATGCGGAGTTCTGGCTCGGGACCGACAAGTTCCGGCGCGACATCTTCACCCAGATCCTGCTCGGCTCACGCACCGCGCTGTATGTCGGGGTGGTCTCGGTCGGTGTTGCCGCGCTGATCGGGGTGCCGCTGGGCATTGCTGCCGCGATGTCACCGCGTTGGCTCGGCCAGTTCATCATGCGCGGCAATGACATCCTGCTGGCCTTCCCGGCGCTGCTGCTGGCGATCATGTTTGCTGCGTTGTATGGCGGCTCGACCCAAGTTGCCATGGTCGCCATCGGTATCGCCACCGTGCCAGCGTTTGCCCGGATCACCCGCTCGGGAGCGCTGGGAATCTTGCGGGCCGACTTCGTGACGGCAGCCCGAGCCGCGGGGCGTGGGCCGCTGGCCATCGCGACCCGGCACGTGCTGCCCAACGTGGTCGGGCTGATCATTGTGCAGGCTTCGGTGTCGTTTGCCATCGCTATCTTGGCCGAGGCCGCGTTGGCCTATCTGGGTCTCGGGACTCCCACCGGGCAGCCCTCGTGGGGCCGGATGTTGCTTGAGGCCCAGTCGACCCTGCGCTCGGCGCCGCATGTGGCGTTGATCCCAGGCGCGGCCATTGCGCTAGCCGTGCTGGGGTTCAACCTGTTCGGTGACGGATTGCGCGATGCGCTGGATCCGAAGTTGGCCGACCGATGAGCAGTGACCTGACGAGCGGGGGTACTGATCGACCGGTCCTGTCGGTGTCTGGATTGAACGTTGCAGCAGGGCACACGTCGCTGCTGCACGACATCGACCTGGCGATCTTCCGCGGCGAGCGCGTGGGGCTGATTGGGGAATCAGGGTCGGGCAAGTCGCTGACGGCGCTTTCGATCATCGGCCTGTTGAGTGACGGCTTGTCGGCCACGGGTGATGTCGCTCTGCTGGGGCATGAGGGCAACCTGCTGCACCGGTCGGAGTCGCACATGGCCAGAGTGCGGGGCGACGACATGACCATGGTCTTCCAGGAGCCGATGACCGCGCTGAATCCGACCGCCCGGGTGGGTGCCCAGGTCGCCGAGGTCATCCGGCTGCACCGCGACGTCAGCCGTTCGGTCGCCAAGGCTCGCGCGGTCGAGGTGCTCGGTCAGGTGGGACTGGAGGACCCGGTTGGCATCGCGCGGTCTTACCCGCATCAACTTTCCGGTGGTCAGCGGCAACGAGTGGTGGTTGCCATCGCTTTGGCCAATGACCCGGTGCTGCTGCTCTGCGATGAACCCACGACTGCGCTGGATGTCACGGTGCAGGCGCTGGTGCTCGACCTCATCGTGGCGGGGGTCGAAGCCCGAGATGCCGCGTTGCTCTTCATCACGCACGACCTCGCCGTGGTCTCGGCCGTCTGCGAGCGAGTGCTGGTGATGTATGGCGGGCGGATCGTGGAGTCCGGACCGGTCGCCGAGGTGTTTGCGGACCCCCGACACCGATACACCCAGGGTTTGCTCGCGGCCAGCGACATCGGGTCAGTCCCCGCCGGATCCGCCCTGCCCACCATCGAGGGCACGGTGCCGGCCGCAGGGCAGTTCGGCTCGGGGTGCGTTTTTCGGGGTCGGTGTGCTGAGGCCACGCCAACGTGTGAGAGCCAGCCGCCGTGGTCGGTTCGGGGGTCGCATCCGGCCGGCGATGCGGCATACGGCTTTGCGTGCTTTCACCCAGCCGGTGACGACAATGACTGAACCGGCGATCTCGGTATCACGGGTGTCTCGCGAGTTTCGCCGACCCCGGACTTCGCTGCGCCAAGCCCCAGCGGTGGTGCGAGCCGTGCACCACGTCAGCCTCGACGTACACCCTGGTGAACGCGTCGGCATCGTGGGGGAGTCCGGGTCGGGCAAGTCGACACTGCTGCGGATGATGAGCGGACTCGACCAGCCGACGAGCGGGTCCATCGAGGTCGAAGGCCGCGCGGTCCACGATCGGTCCTGGCGCGAGTTGCGTTGGCTGCGGGACCGGCTGCAGGTGGTCTTTCAGGACCCGATGAGTTCGCTGAATCCACGGATGAAGGTCGGCGATATCATCGCCGAGCCGCTGTTGGCGCAACGCAAAGGGGATCGCGCTGCCCGGCTTGCCCGGGTCGAGGAGCTGCTCACCGCGGTCGGCATGTCCAGCAATGTCGCGGGACGGTATCCGCATCAGTTCTCCGGTGGTCAGCGTCAGCGTATTTCGATCGCTCGCGCGTTGGCGCCTGCGCCAGCCATCCTGATGGCGGATGAGCCGGTCAGCGCCCTCGACGTTTCGGTCCGCGCGCAAGTGCTGAATCTGCTCGATGAAGTCGTCGACGGGTTCGGCCTGACGCTGGTGTTCGTCAGTCACGACCTGTCGGTGGTGCGGCACGTCTGCACCCGGGTGGCCGTGATGAAGGCAGGCGAGTTCGTCGAGGTGGCTCCCACCGAGCAGCTGTTCTCAGACGCCCAGCACCCCTACACCCGTCAACTCCTCGCGGCCATCCCCACCCTCACCCGATGACCGATGTGCGCTCCAGCGCGCAGTAATAATGCGTGTTGCCGCGCACAACGGTCGCCAGCTGGCGTCGATGGGCCTGCTCGCCGCATCCCGACTTCATCCGACCCGCCCGACGAGTGTGCCAATAATGGAGTGTGCCCATGAAGCGTCAATTGCCCAAGCGTCGTGACCTCATGCCGTTGCTGCAGTTCAAGAAGGTGACGTTGTCGCCGAGGGAACGTCGGCTCGCCTCGGCCCTGACTATCGAGGATTTGCGCGGGATCGCTAAGCGGCGCACACCGAGGGCGGCCTTCGACTACACCGACGGTGCGGCTGAGGGTGAAGTGTCGTTGGCACGAGCCAGAGAAGCGTTCGGCGATGTCGAGTTCAACCCGGCGATCCTGCATGACGTGTCCGAGGTAGACACCTCACGTACGGTTTTGGGTCGGCGCGTGGCACTACCGTTCGGGATCGCACCGACGGGTTTCACCCGCATGATGCAGGCCGAGGGGGAGGTCGCCGGAGCGAGCGCCGCCGCTGCCGCCGGGATCCCGTTCACGCTGTCCACGATGGGGACCACGTCGGTTGAGGACGTCGCCGCTGCCGCACCCGCTGGCCGGAACTGGTTTCAGCTGTACATGTGGAAAGACCGCGAAAGTCAATGGCGCTGGTCGAGCGAGCTGCCCAGTCCGGCTACGACACCTTGGTGGTCACCGTCGATGTGCCGGTGGCCGGAGCGCGGCTGCGGGATGTGCGCAACGGTATGACGATCCCACCCACGCTGAGTGCCAGCACCGTGGTGAACGCGATCCCGAGGCCGGCGTGGTGGTTCAACTTCCTCACGACCGAGCCGCTTGCGTTCGCCTCCCTCGATTCCTGGTCCGGGACCGTAGCCGACCTGCTCGACACCATGTTCGATCCGACGGTGACGTATGAGGACTTGGCGTGGATCCGCGACCAGTGGCCTGGCAAGGTTTCGGTCAAGGGTGTGCAGAGCCTCGCCGATGCCCGCAAACTGGCCGAGCTCGGAGTCGATGCGATCGTGCTGTCCAACCATGGGGGGCGTCAGCTCGACCGGGCGCCCGTGCCTTTCCACCTGTTGCCGCAGGTCGTCGCCGCGGTGGGGTCCGATCTGGAGGTCCACCTCGATACGGGCATCATGTCCGGTCAGGACATCGTCGCCGCAGTGGCACATGGAGCCCATTTCACCCTTATCGGGAGGGCCTACCTCTACGGCCTCATGGCCGGCGGCCGTCCGGGTGTGGACCGCGCCATAGAGATCTTGAGCGGGCAGATCGAACGCACGATGCGCCTGCTCGGAGTGACCGCTCTGGACGAGCTCGAACCCGGCCACGTCACCCAAATGCAGCGGATGCAGCCG
Source organism: Actinomycetales bacterium (assembly GCA_038232855.1). GTDB lineage: Bacteria > Actinomycetota > Actinomycetes > Actinomycetales > Dermatophilaceae > Ornithinicoccus. Next base: position 809 of record JBBSNC010000145.1, on the reverse strand, counting down.
CGAGCGCGGGCCTGACGTAGCCACGCTTCGTAGTCGGCCGATGACCGATGTGCGCTTGGATGCGCGGTTCTAGAGCGCCGTTGCCGAGCACATCGGTCGTTGGCCGTCATCCCCTGGGGGGCGTCACGCGAGCACCGCCGCCATTTTTTGAGCGTCGTGTGTATCAGAACGATCTGGTGGCTCTCTGTAAAGTGAGGTCACTGTGTCGCCGACCCACCCTTGAGAAGCATCGCGCGGGCGCCGAGGCCTCCCTTGTAAAGGAGTCTCTGATGAAAATCCGTTCAACCCGCATTGCTCGACTCGTCACCATTGTGACGGTAGCGCTGACGCTAATCGCTGCTCCGGCCGTCTCGGGTGTCTCGTCTGTTGCCGCCGAGGCGAGTCATGAGCCTTACTGCGGCATTACGTGGGGTTCAACCCCGAAGTCTGCTGGCGATATGGAAGCCGGGAAGGTCCAGGGCGTTCGCGCCGGACGGCATACCTGCTATGACCGACTCGTCATCGACATGAGCGGCGTCGCGCCCGGCTACTACGTGCGTTACGTCAAGACGGTTCGAGCCGATGGTTCCGGGAAACCTGTCCCGGTGGCCGGTGGCGCCCGATTGGCAGTCATAGCGAAGAAGGGGGCAACGTTCGTGCCGACGATGCCCTCGGTATCGGGTTATGACACCTTCAGGCAGGTCCGGTGGGCCGGTTCCTTCGACGGACAGACGACGTTCGCGTTGGGAGTCCGAGCACGCCTGCCGTTCCGGACGTTCACGTTGTATGACGCCTCCACCAACACCAGCCGCCTCGTGATCGACGTGGCT
>JBBSNC010000144.1:0-7088 GCA_038232855.1 Actinomycetales bacterium | reverse complement strand
AGGATCGACCAGTCTGCCAACCGCCCGCCCACCACGGTGCCCACAATCGAGCCGATCCCGAAGGCCAGGAGGAACAATGGCACCCAGCCCTGTGACCGGCCGGTGACCTCGGTCACGGTAGGGGCGATGTAGGAGTACATGGCGAACATCCCACCGAAGCCGATCGCGCCGACCAGCATGGTCAACCACACCTGAAGGCTGCGAAACGCCTGAACCTCTTGGCGCCAATTCTGCGTGAGATCGGCTCGAGTCTGCGGCACCCACCACCGGATCAACACGACCGTAATCACCCCGATCACCGCAACGGCCCAGTATGCCGACCGCCAGCCGTATGCCTGCCCCATCCAGGTGGCGGCGGGCACGCCGAGGATGTTGGCGATCGGAATGCCAAGCATGACCTTGCCGACCGCGCGCCCACTGCGCCCACGTGGAGCGAGGCTCACCGCAACCAGGGAGGCCATGCCGAAAAACGCACCGTGCGGCAACCCGGCGAAGAATCGGGCCACCATGAGCGACTCGTAGTTAGGCGCGAGCGCTGCGAGCGTGTTGCCGATCACGAAGGCGCCCATTAAGCCCAGCAGCATGGCCCGCCGAGGCGCTTTGGCGCCATAGATCGAGATGAGCGGTGCCCCGATCACGACGCCAACGGCATACGCGGAAATGGTGTGGCCAGCCGTCGGGATGCTCACGCCGATTCCGTCCGCGATCTGAGGCAGCAAGCCCATCGTGACGAACTCGGTCACGCCGATCGCGAAGCCGCCCATGATCAACGCAATGGTGGCCAACCGCACGGTGCGCGGATCGACTTCTGAGCGCTCGCTCGTGGACCGAGAAGTTGGGGTGGGAGGGGGCATGGCGCCCCTAGCATCTCAGACTTGCCCCACGCTGGAGTCAGCGCCGATGATGCTGTGATGAGTCAGCCGCCGCACCCCGTCAACGACCGCGCGCCGCGACCCTCCCGACTGCGCCAGATGGTCGGCCGCGACATCCATGAAGGTGACCGCACGGCCATCCCCCTGGAGTTGTTGTACGACCTCGTGTTCGTGGTCTCTTTCGGCGTCGCCGGCAACGAATTTTGGCCATTCGCTCGCCGCCGGTCACCCGTGGGAGGGGTTGTTGGCCTTTGCCTTGGTCATGTTCGCGACCGTCTGGGCGTGGATCAACTTCACCTGGTTTGCCTTAACGTTCGACACTGACGATTGGCTGTATCGGATGCTTGCGATGGTGCAAATGGGGGGCTGACGTTGTTGGCTTTGGGCACCCCGGCAATCTTCCATTCCATCGAGGAGGGCGAACACCTCGACGGAATGGTGTTGGTCATGGGCTACGTCATCATGCGCCTGGGCCTGGTGGCACAGTGGTATCGCGCCTATCGAGATGACCCGGAGCATCGACCGACGACGAGGGCCTACATCGTGACCCTGCTCGTCGCCCAGGTGGGTTGGGTGGTCCTGGTCCTGCTCGATCCGCCCCTGACCAGGGCCATTGCCTTTGCCGTCGTACTGTTGATACTCGAGCTATCCGGCCCGGTGGTTGCCGAGGGCCGGTGGGGCACGCCCTGGCATGGCCATCACATCGCCGAGCGCTATGGCTTGCTGGCGATCATCGCGCTTGGGGAGGGCGTTGTCGGCACCATTGGGGCATTGCAAGTACTCACCGAGTCCGTGGGTTGGACCACCGACGCGGTGGTGTTACTGATATCGGGCGTGGTCCTCACGTTCGGGATGTGGTGGACCTATTTCATGATGCCCTCCGGCGATGTGCTGCACCGCCGCCGCGATCGGGTCTTCGTGTGGGGTTACGGACACATCCCGTTGTATGCAGCGATCGCCGCCGTGGGAGCCGGCTTGCACGTCTTCGCCTACTACCTCGACAAGGAACACGCCGACTTCGAAGTGAAGATCGGGGCCGTTGGCACGGTGCTGACGGTGGCTGCGCCGCTCGCGGTGTATTCCCTTGGACTCTTCGCCATCTACTACCACCTGACCAGGGCCTTCGACGTCCAGCACACCTGGATGGCGTCGGGAACGGCCGCAATCATCCTTGCGGGGGTGGGCTTTGCCGCCGGGGGCCTGTCGCCGGTCTGGGCGCTGCTGATCGTCTCGACGGCCCCGGTGGTGACCATCGTTGGCTATGAAACGGTCGGCGCCAGGCTGCGGGAGGAGAAGATCGCCGAGATGGACGCCGCCTAAGGTCCGCTGCTGCCACGTCATCCGCCTTAGTGGCGAATCGTTGACATAGTGCTGAGTTGTAGCGCAGCACGATGCGCAAGACCCGTCACAATCGGCGATCATCGCGTTGAGTCGCGACAATGGCGGTATGCAGCGCACCCTCGACCTCGCCCATGGCATGTCCGATGAGCTCAGGACATTGCGGCGCACCCTGCACCAGATCCCCGAGATCGGTTTGCACCTGCCGAAGACGCAGGCGGTGCTGCTTGCACAGCTCGCTGGCCTCGACATTGAGATCACGACCGGCCAGGGGCTTTCCTCGATCGTCGGAGTGATCCGCGGGGGCGCGAAGAGCAATGCCGACCTGACCGGTAGCGACGACACGACCGGGCTCAGCGATAGCAGGCCCGTCGTGCTGTTGCGGGGCGACATGGACGGTCTGCCCGTCACCGAAGAAGTCGACGTGCCCTATGTGTCGCAGCATCCAGGTCAGATGCACGCCTGCGGCCACGACCTGCACATGGCCGCACTGGTCGGGGCAGCCCGCATCCTGCACGAGCAACGCGAGGAACTTGCCGGTGATGTCGTGCTGATGTTTCAACCTGCCGAAGAGGGGCCTGGTGGCGCCGCGCCGATGCTGGCCGAAGGACTGCTGGAAGCCGCGGGCAAACGGGTCGACGCGGCATACGCGATGCACGTGTTCTCCTCCGAGGTGCCTCGCGGGCACTGGTCAGCCAAGCCCGGGGCGCTCATGGCCGGGGCCGACACCGTCGTAGTCACGGTCGCCGGACGCGGCGGCCACGGGTCCACCCCGCACCGATCGGCCGACCCCGTGCCGGTGGTCTGCGAGATCGTGCTGGCTCTGCAAACGATGGTGACCCGGACCTTCGACGCCTTCGATTCGGTGGTGCTGACGGTCGGCCGGGTCAGCGCAGGCACCAAAGACAACATCATCCCGGACAGCGCCGAACTGGCCGCCACCTTGCGCACCTTCACCCCCGAGATCCGGTCCACCGCGAAGGCCGCCATCCGGCGGGTCGCCGCAGGCGTGAGTGCCGCACACGGCATGGCCTGCGAGGTCACCTTCAGCGAGGGTTACCCTGCGACGATCAACGACGCGGGTGAGTACCAACTCGCGGCATCGGTGACCACAGAACTGTTCGGGGCGGATCGGCATACCGAACGCCCGTTGCCCGAAATGGGCTCCGAGGACATGTCGTTCGTCATGAACGAAGTTCCCGGCGCGTACTTCTTCCTCGGCGCCTGCCCGGACGAGCAGCACGAAACCGCGCCGGACAATCACTCACCGAGAGCCGTGTTCGACGACGCCGTACTCCCCGACGCGGCCGCCTGGCTTGCTGGCGTGGCGCTGCGGCGCTGCGGCGGAAGTTCGGACCGCTAGCGCGGGGCCAGTTGCGGTGCGGACGATCAGCGCGAAGTATGCCGAGGGCCCCAGCTAAGACGCTCGCGCTCGCTCATACCGGGCTAGTGCCTCGGAGCGAGCCGCCTTGTGCTCCACGATCGGCTCGGGATAGCCCTGATCGAAGCCGTTGGAAGCCGTCCACGGCTCATGCACTGCCTTGCCCGCAAGGTGGCGAAGCTCGGGGACGAATCGGCGCACGTAGTCCCCGTCCGGGTCGAAGCGTTGACCTTGCGTGGTCGGGTTGAAAATCCGGAAGTATGGCGAGGCATCGGTGCCGGTGCCGGCCACCCACTGCCAACCGTGATTGTTGGAGGCAATGTCGCCATCGCGCAGATAGCGCATGAAGTGCCTGGCCCCATGCGGCCACCAGACGTGCAGGTGTTTGCACAAGAAACTCGCCGTGACCATCCGGACCCTGTTGTGCATCCACCCTTGCGCGAGCAACTGCCGCATGCCGGCATCGACGAACGGATACCCGGTGCGGCCCTCGCGCCACGCTTGGACCATCTCGGCGACCCGGTCGTCACTGGACGGGTCGTCATACGCCATGGACGACAGTTGCGGGCGCAGATCTGTCCACGCAGAATCGGGGTTGTGCCACAGCACATCGGCATAGAACTCCCGCCACGCCAATTCGGTGACGAAGGTGTGTGCGCCGTCGCTTCGCTTGGCAGCCAGGTCGGCCAGCAACGTGCGGGGATGAATAGTGCCGTACTTGAGGTGCACCGATAGTTGCGAGGTGCCATCGTGATCAGGCCGGTCCCGCTCGTTCTGATAGTCGACCACGGCCTCCTCAGCGAACGCCTGCCACCGATCCCAGGCTGCCTCCTCGCTGACCGCGGGCAGCTGCATACCCGCAGGCAGCGATGGGAGGGCCGGGAGGTCTTCGCTGTCGACCTGTCGATGGAAGCGAAGGTCACCGGGCACGGACGCCGGGTCGGGCCAGCCGTGGTCACGCCACGCCCTCGAAAACGGGGTGAAGACCTTGTACGGATCGCCGGAGCCGTTGCGGATCGTGCCGGGGCCGACGGCATACGAACTGCCCGTCGCCACGAGCGGCACCCCTTGTGGCAATGCATCCCGCACGCGTTGGTCTCGGGAGCGGCCATACGGTGTCGACTCGGCTGACATGTGCACCGACGATGCCCCGGCCTCTTGCACGAGGGCAGGCAGCACCTCCGTTGGTTTCCCGGTACGCAGCACGATCGCCCCGTCATACGAGGCTTGCGCCGATTCGAGCGCCGAGAGCAAACAATGGGTGCGCACCGCAGAGCCCGACATCAATGCTGGATCGAGCACGAACACCGGGAGCACCCTGCCACCTTCGGCCGCCTCGTGGGCAGCGCACAAGGCTGGCAGGTCGTGCAGCCGCAGATCGCGGCGGAGCCAGAGGAGCGATGTGGGCATGCTCACAGCGTAGGCGGCTCGTTACGATGAGGCTCAGTTGACCCACCTCAAGGAGACCCCGTCATGGTGCATGTGACACGGCAGTTTTTTGTGCAGGCCGAGCAGTCGAAGGTGATCGACTATCTCAAGGATTTCGGCAATGCCACCGAGTGGGACCCGGGGACGGTGGCCTGTGAACGAATCGACTCTGGCCCGATCGAGGTCGGCTCGACCTGGCACAACACCAGCAGGCTCATCTTCATCAACACCGAGTTGACCTATGAGCTCACCGAACTGCGCGATAACGGGGTGGTGCTGACCGGGACCAACTCGACAGCGACGTCCGTCGACACGATCGACGCGATTCACAGCGATGGCGGGGTGCGGGTCACTTACGACGCCAATGTGACCTTCAACGGCAAGGCAAAGTATGCCGACCCGGTGATGCTGTTGATCTTCCTCAAACTCGCAAGGGACACAGTGCGGGATCTGACCGCGGCCCTGCAGAAGTTGTAGTCACGCACCGCCGGGTGCTCGTGGTGGGCGCCAGCGTCGCCGGTTCTATTACCAGCCGAGGGTGGCAGGGGCGCCCTTGAACGGTCCCGACACACGGGATGTCACCCAACCCCCGTAGAAATCCCCATCCTGGGCGCGCACACGCTCACCATCCACCCAGCACGAGTCGACCAGACCGGGCATCACTGCCACGTGATCGACCAACTCTTCAAACCCACGCGTCGGCTGCGGGTAATGCCACGCCGCTCGAGCGGCCCTTGAATGGTGACCAACAGTGGCCTCAGGCCCCACCACAAGGTCGAAATAGTGCGCGCTGCCCTTGAACTCACAGAATGTCGTCCCGGTGACGGGACGCAATGCCTCGGGGACGAAGGCAGCCAGCGGGAGGTAATAGGTCGGGGGGTGGCTCGTCTCACGCACCCGCAGACTTGCCCGCGTGCTGGCGATGACTTCCCCGCCCAGATGCACCTCCACCACTTCGTCGCTGCGCACCACGTCAGGTGGGCGCGGGTAGTCCCAAACGGATTCGACCGATCGCGGGGTCACATTGCCTCCTGGGCCCTGGCATCGCGGCTGTCAAGCACGCGCTGTACGGTTTAGACGACATAGTACTTCGACAAGTGAAGGAGCGATCAGCCCTATGCCCCATGTCTCGTACACGGTGCCCGGCCTCACTGAGGAGCAGGGCCAAGACGTCATCGGCACCCTGCAGATTCGGTTATCGGCATACAACGATCTGCACCTGACGTTGAAGCACGTTCACTGGAATGTGGTCGGCCCGCATTTCATCGCTGTCCACGAAATGATCGATCCCCAGGTCGACCTGGTGCGCGGCTATGCCGACCAAGTGGCTGAACGCATCGCCACCCTCGGCGGATCTCCTCGCGGCACGACCGGCGCCATCGTCGCTGATCGCAGCTGGGATGACTACTCGATCGGTCGTGATGGGGTGCTCGCACACCTGGCGGCGCTGGACCTCGTGTACGTCGGGGTCATCACTGACAACCGCGGCTCCATCGAAAAGTTCGGGCAGATTGACCCCATTACTGAGGACTTGCTCATCGGTCACACCGCGGAGTTGGAGAAGTTCCAGTGGTTCATCCGCGCTCATCTCGAAGAAATCGGCGGCACCCTGGTGCATGAGGGAGCACACACGGAGGTGGACGCCGCGGATTCCGCGCGGTAGCCACGGACGTCTCATGGCCGACACACCGCAAGAGCAGCCCACGACGGACGACCCACTGCCCGATCGACCGAGCAACAGCCCGAAGGAGCTCCTTCGATTCCTGCGCGCCGCGCTGGTCACCCCGGTGCCGCGCGACCACACCCAGACGGACGCTCAATTCAGACGCCGACGCACCGTCGCCGGTGCAACCCTGCTGATCGGATCCGTTCTGCTCGGCTTTGGGCTCACCAGGCCACCCGGGGAAATCAGCTTCTATGTCGCCACAGTGCTGTTGGCCGTGGTCTGGACCGTGGGGGCCTTTGCCTCCGGTCCGTTGCATCTGGGCTGGGCACACACTCGCACCGGGGAGCGGCACGCGCGCCCCCTGTTGCAACCCTTCTTGCTGGGTGTATTCGCGACGGCACTT
>JBBSNC010000143.1:0-7099 GCA_038232855.1 Actinomycetales bacterium | reverse complement strand
TCTCGCCGACGTGGGCGACCACTGGGGCGCCCTGCACGCCGACCCCGCAGATCTGGGGCCAGCGCTCGCGCTATGGGAAGCCGACTGCGGTCGAGGGCTAGGTGAAATGCCCTTCCCACCGGACCATCCGAAGATGCCCGGGGAGCCGCCGCGGGTCCAGCCGAGCCGCAAGCGGGCCGACCCGTGAAGGGTCGGAATGTCAGATGATTGCGCCTGCGGAAGGCGGCTCAGCGACGGCGACCCCGACCCGTCAGACGGCCGACGATCTTGCCGATGCCCCCACCGCCGCTAGAGGGTGAAGACGTCCCCCGCGAGGTGTTGCGGTGGCCACCGGTGAAGCGGCGGACGAGGTTAGAGACAGCACTCATAATTTTCTCCCATTGGTCGGCGTCGTGAGACCGTATCCCCCCGTGGGGGGAATCAGCAACCGGGGAGCGGCGTACGGCAAGATGGATCCTGTGCACCTTCCAGTGATGCCACCGGTCAAGCCCATGTTGGCCAAACCCGCTAGGGCCATTCCCGCTGGCCAGATGTATGAGCCCAAGTGGGACGGCTTCCGCTCAATTATTTATCGCGATGGCGACGAGGTTGTCATCGGCAGCCGCAACGAGAAGCCGATGACCCGCTACTTCCCCGAGGTGGTGGCGGCAGTGCTCGCCAACTTTCCAGCCCGAGCGGTGATCGACGGGGAGATTGTGGTGGCCAATCTAGGGGCCAATCACCTCGACTTCGAGGCACTTCAACAGCGCATCCACCCCGCAGACTCGAGAGTGCAGATGCTCGCCGAGGTGACGCCAGCCGCCTTCGTCGCCTTCGACCTGCTTGCGCTGGGCGGTGAGGATATGCGGGATCAGCCCATGGCGCGGCGCCGCGAGGCGCTTGTGCAGGCCTTGGCAGAGGCGGCCGAGCCGATCCATGTCACGCCCCTGACGACCGACATCGACGAAGCAGGTCGATGGTTCGAGAAGTTCGAAGGCGCGGGCTTGGACGGGCTGATTGCCAAGGCGCCCGACCTGACCTATCGCAGTGACAAGCGGGTGATGACCAAAATCAAGCACACCCGCACGGTCGACTGCGTGGTGGCGGGGTATCGCGTCCACAAGTCTGGTCCCGATGCGATCGGATCGCTCCTGCTCGGCTTGTATGACGAGGAAGGCACGTTGGCCAGCGTCGGCGTGGTGGGTGCGTTGACAATGGCGCGTCGCAAAGAACTCTTCACCGAGTTGCAGCCGTTGATTGCCTCGTGGGAGGAGCACCCGTGGAATTGGGGGGCGCACGAGGCGGGTGAGCGCACGCCACGGAAGAACGAGGGGTCGCGGTGGAACGCGGGCAAGGACCTGTCGTTCGTTCCCTTGCGGCCCGAGCGGGTGCTCGAGGTCAAATACGACTACATGGAAGGGGCACGTTTTCGACATACCGGCCAGTTCGTCCGTTGGCGTCCTGATCGTGAGCCGATTAGCTGCACCTACGCCCAACTCGAGCGGCCGATCGACTTCGATCTCGCCGACGTGCTGAGGACTGACTGACATGGGCGGCAGCAATCCCAAGGCGGTGATGGCCACCGCGATCACAGGGTTAGTTCTGGGTGTCATATCGGCGGTGACGTCGCTGAGCATGGCGACCTATTTTGCGCGTCGCATTATCACCCCCGAGCACGAGAAGAAGGACAACGTCGAGATACTGGCGGTCGGCGAAGGGTCAGTGACGCTGCGCGCCGAACCGCATACTGTCGCCGCTGGGCACTACGGGCTGTGGCTCGACCATGGCAGCGGGCATGCCCGCCTGGGGTCCGTGCTGCAGGCCGACACCAGCGCCAAACGCTCCAGTGAGCACACCGTCACCCGCGAAGTGTTGGGGATCGACGCGGGGGACTTGGCGCCCGGCCCCGCCAGGTGGAACGCCTACTTCTATTGCGGCACGCCTCAATCGGCATTGGGCTTGGCGTATGAGGATGTTTTGGTCCGCAGTGACATCGGCGACCTGCCGGCGTGGCGAGTCCGCCCGGAGGACGACGATGGCCGGTGGGCGATCCTGATCCACGGCCGAAGCGCTCGCCGCGAGGAGACGCTGCGTGCCGTCCCGGTGCTGCACCGGTTGGGTTTCACCTGCCTCGTGCCGATGTATCGCAACGACGACGGGGCGCCAGCGAGCATTGACGGGCGATACAACCTCGGCTTGTCAGAGTGGCGTGATGTCGAGGCTGCCATTCGGTATGCCGCGTTGCATGGTGCTCGCGACATTGCCCTCATCGGTTGGTCGATGGGCGCCGGCATCGTGCTGCAAACCCTGGATCGCTCGGCGATGTCAGGATCGGTGGATCGGGTTGTCCTCGATGGGCCGGTGATCGATTGGGGCGATGTGATTTCCTACCACGCCGAGGTCAACAAGTTGCCGCCGCTGATCGATGGGTTGGCCAAGGTGTTGCTGGCCCGTCGGGTGACGCGGCGCCTCGTCGGGATTGCCGAACCCATTGACATTGGTGTGACCAACTGGGTCTCTCGCGCCCAGGAAGTTCGACACCCTGTTTTGCTGATTCATTCGGTCACTGACGACGTGGTGCCCCATGGACCGTCCACGGAACTGGCGGCAGCCCGACCAGACGTCGTGCAGCTGGCTCTGTGGGAGGAGGCGCTGCACTGTCGAGAATGGAACACGGACCCCCAACGCTGGGAGCAGCTCGTGAGCGACTTCCTAGGGCCGAAGACAGCGGCGCAGGTCAGCCCAGGCGCCGAGTCGGTGGCTGTGCCACGATGACGAGATGGGTAAGAAGAAGACGAAAACACCGTTCACGGACGCGCTGAAGGTCGGTGACGGCTTCGATCTGGCGGAGCTCGAGCCAGATAGCACGCCGGGCTTCTCAGACAAGAAGAAGGCGGGCAAAAAGTTGCTCGCGAAGACCGACGAGGTGGCCGATGGCTTGCAAGAGCGGCTGTATGCCAATGGTCGCGCGGGGGGTGAGCAGCGGATCCTGCTCGTCATCCAGGGTCTGGACACTGTGGGCAAGGGTGGGATCATGCGACACGTCGTGGGCATGGTTGATCCGCAAGGCGTGCAGATCACCGCATTTAAGGCGCCCACTGCGCAGGAACTGCGGCACCCGTTCCTGTGGCGGGTTCGCAATGCCTTGCCCGAGCCGGGCCTGATCGGTGTCTTCGACCGTTCCCACTATGAGGACGTGCTGATTTCCCGGGTGCACGATCTCGTGCCACCGGTGCAGTGGAAGCGGCGCTACGCCACGATCAACACCTTTGAGGAAAAGGTGGTCAGTGAAGGCACCACCATCATCAAAGTCATGATGCACATCTCCAAGGACGAGCAAAAGGCGCGGCTTGCTGAACGTCTCGATCGCGCGGACAAACACTGGAAGTACAACCCGGGGGACATTACCGAGCGGGGTTACTGGGCGGACTACCAGGCGGCATACCAAGCGGTGCTGGATCGCTGCTCCACTGACTATGCGCCGTGGTTTGTCGTGCCCGCGGACCGCAAGTGGTATGCCCGGCTCGCCGTCCAGCAGCTGCTCCTGGAGCACCTGCAAGGCATGAAGCTGACATGGCCAAAGGCCGACTTCAATGTTGCAACCGAGCGCGCCAGGTTGGCAAAAAGCTAGGCAGACTCCAACGGCACTCCGGTGAGCACGACGACTGAACGCGCCGGCAGCGTGTGTGTGGATCCCGTGGCCCAGGGCTCTTCGTCTTCATCGCACGGGCAGCTGGTATCGATCACGACAGACCAAGCGTTGGCGTCGATGCCATCGGGCACGGTGAAATCGACCTCTTCGTGCCAGGCATTGAAGAGCATCAGGAAGTGATCGTCGAGCACTGGTCGACCCTTGGTGTCCGGGGTGGGGATGGCTTGCCCGTTGAGAAAGACCATCAACGAGCTGCGATGAGAGTTGTTCCAGCCGTGCTGGTCCATCTCGATGCCCTCAGGGACATACCAGACGATGTCGCCGAGTTCGGATTGGCCGCCGTGGTCCGGGTCGCCGGCGAAGAAGCGGCGTCGGCGAAAGACGGGGTGCTCGCGGCGAAGGGCGATCAGGGATCGGGTGAAGGCCAAGAGATCCTGTTGCGAATCATCGAGGTCCCAGTTGATCCAAGCCAACTCATTGTCCTGGCAGTAGACATTGTTGTTGCCCTGCTGAGTCCGACCTAGTTCATCGCCGTGCAGCATCATCGGCACGCCTTGACTGAGCAGCAACGTCGCCAAATAGTTCTTCTGCTGTCTGAGCCGGAGCGCGTTGACGTCGGCATCGTCGGTGGGGCCTTCGACGCCGCAGTTCCACGACCGGTTGTGACCCTCGCCGTCGTTCCCTCCCTCGCCGTTGGCGTCGTTGTGCTTGTCGTTGTACGAAACCATGTCGCGGATGGTGAATCCGTCATGAGCAGTGATGAAGTTGATCGAGGCATACGGGCGTCGCCCGGAGTGCTCGTACAAATCCGAGGAACCGGTGAGCCGGGAGGCGAACTCGCCGAGCGTCGAGGGCTCGCCGCGCCAGTAGTCACGCACGGTGTCGCGGTATTGGCCGTTCCACTCAGTCCACAGCGGGGGGAAGTTGCCGACCTGGTATCCGCCGTCGCCGAGGTCCCACGGCTCGGCAATCAACTTGACCTGTGAGATCACGGGGTCCTGCTGAATGATGTCGAAGAATGCCGACAGCTTGTCGACCTCGTGAAACTGCCTGGCCAAGGTGGCGGCAAGGTCGAAGCGGAACCCGTCAATGTGCATCTCGGTGACCCAATAGCGCAGTGAATCCATGATGAGTTGCAGCACATGGGGGCTGCGCATCAGCAGGCTGTTTCCAGTGCCGGTGGTGTCGTAGTAATGCGATTTCGCAGACTCGACCAAGCGGTAATACGAGGCGTTGTCGATCCCGCGGAAGGCCAGCGTCGGCCCCAAATGGTTGCCCTCCGCGGTGTGGTTGTAGACCACGTCGAGGATTACTTCGATGTCCGCGTCGTGCAGTGCCTTGACCATCGATTTGAACTCGGTGACCTGCTGGCCACGGGTGCCGTATGCCGCATACCCGTTGTGCGGAGCAAGGAAGCCGATCGTGTTGTAACCCCAGTAGTTGGACAGCCCTTGATCGACCAAGTGCGTGTCTTGCACGAACTGGTGGACCGGCAGCAACTCGATGGCGGTGATGCCGAGGTCCGTGAGGTGATCGATGATCGCCGGGTGAGCGAGCCCAGCATACGTGCCACGGATCTCGTCTGGGACGTCGGGGTGCGTCATGTTGAGACCTTTGACGTGGGCCTCGTAGATGACGCTGTCGTGGTATTCGTGCCGCGGAGGGCGGTCGTGCCCCCAGTCGAAGAACGGGTTGACCACGACGGAGTGCATCGTGTGCCTTGCCGAGTTCTGCGCGTTGTATGACGTGGGGTTGCCGAAGTCGTAGCCGAAGGTCGACTGGTGGCCGTCTGTCTGGCCCTCAATGGCCTTGGCGTAGGGGTCGAGCAACAGTTTGTTGGGGTTGCAGCGGTGTCCGGATGACGGCTCGAAGGGGCCGTGCACCCGGTAGCCGTAGCGCTGTCCCGGTTGAGAGTTGGGCAAGTATGCGTGCCACACATGAGCATCGACTTCGGTGAGTTCGATGCGCGTTTCCGCGCCACGCTCACCGAGCAGGCAGAGCTCGACGCGGTCGGCGATCTCGGAGAAGATCGCAAAGTTCACGCCGCTGCCGTCGTAGGTTGCGCCCAAGGGGTAGGGCTTGCCGGGCCAAGTATCCATTTTCACTTTCGGTTGACTTCAGATAACTCCGACGACGGTGTCGGCAGCGTTCATTGTGACGCATGCGGGAAGTCCGCCCCGCCCTACCCATGTTCGGTGACCTCGCCCGTTACGGTTGCACCGTGACTCTTCGGCGGCGGGTGCGGACCGTGCTCACCCCGGTCCCCGGTGCAATGCCGTTGGCCCGATTGGTCGTTGAGACAGTCTCGATCTGCTTGCGGTATCGGGTGACCGGGCTAGCCTCGGAGGCCGCCTTCTTCGCCCTTCTGTCGTTGCCGCCTCTGTTCTTGGGTGTCATCGCCGGAGTCGGATTCCTAGGGCAGCAGTTGGGCCCGGACACGGTGGATACCGTGACAGAGGCGATTGTGAATTTTGCCCGACGCTTCCTGACCGAGGACACGGTCACACAGGTCATCACACCGACGATCAATGACACGTTGGGAGGCGGTCGAGGTGACCTGCTCTCCATCGGCTTCCTGCTCTCCCTGTGGTCTGGCTCCCGCGCCTTGCACGTCTTTATGGACACCATCGGAATTATGTATGGGCAGAATGGTGAGCGGGGGATCGTGCGGGCTCGGGCGATGAGTCTGATGCTCTACCTGGCATCCATCGTCGCAATGGGCATCACCTTGCCGTTGGTGCTGATTGGCCCGGACCTGTTGCGCGACATGATCCCGACACCCTTCAACTTCGTGGTCGAGTTGTATTGGCCGGTGGTCTCCGTCTTAGGGCTGCTGTCCTTGACGGGGCTGTTTCATTTCGCCACGCCCACCAGGTCGCCGTTCTATCGGGACCTGCCGGGGTCCATCCTGGCGGTCACGATTTGGGTAGGAGCCTCGCTGATCTTGCGCTCGTGGGCGACCCGTGCGATCGGTGGGACGTCGGTTTACGGCCCGCTTTCCGCGCCGATCGTGCTGATGATCTGGCTCTACTTCATGGCGATCGCAGTGTTGATCGGCGCAGCGTTGAATGCCGCGATCAGGCGGTTGTGGCCGGCCACGGATTACCGCGGACCGGTGTCTCGGGCGAGTGAGTGGTGGGACTCGCGACGGGTCGAAGATGACCACCATCGGCCGCTGACGCCGGTTGCCTATCCCGAGGAACAACGGACCCGTCGGGAGCCTGACTGAGGGCGTGTCTCGATTTGGTGCGCGCTGCGGGACTGGGCTAATCTTCCGTGACGCCACAGCGGTGACGCTGGGGGTTAGTGCGGACATAGCTCAGTTGGTAGAGCGCAACCTTGCCAAGGTTGAGGTCGCCGGTTCGAGCCCGGTTGTCCGCTCTGAGGCTCAAGACCACATGCCTCATACGGTGGAGTGGCCGAGAGGCGAGGCAACGGCCTGCAAAGCCGTCTACACGGGTTCAAATC
>JBBSNC010000142.1:0-7174 GCA_038232855.1 Actinomycetales bacterium | reverse complement strand
TCCTCCGACGTATCGCCATCTGATGCAGATCCGGCATCTACGGTGACCGGTTCCGCGGCCTCGACTGCCTTGGGCCTCTCGACCAGACGCTGACCAGGCAACGGAGGCACCGGGTAACCCCCTGCGAATGGATCCACTTCGCCGGGCACTTCGCGTTCCGCCTGAACCGCCTTTTTTGCAGCCACGCTGCGCTGATCCCAGAAGAACAGCCCCACAACCACCAGGGCGGCGATCGCAACGACGGTAATGATGGTCGCCCAGCGGCTGTCACCGAAGTAGCCGATCTGAGCAGCTCGGATCAAGGCCACTGCAACAACCCACGCCAGGGAGGCGGGGATCATGAGCTTCCAGCCGAGCTTCATGAATTGGTCATACCGCACCCGAGGCAACGAGCCTCGCAACCAGACGTAGCCGAAGATGAAGAGCCACATCTTGGCGGTGAACCACAGAACACCCCACCAGCCCTCGTTAAACATGCCGTCGTTGATCCAGGCGATGCCCGGAGGCGCCATCCAACCACCCAAGAACAAGGTGGTGGCGAGTGCCGAAACCGTGAACATATTGATGTACTCACCGAGGAAGAACATACCGAACTTCATCGACGAGTACTCCGTGTGGAAGCCACCACCGAGTTCGCCCTCACCCTCGGCAAGGTCGAAGGGGAGACGGTTGGTCTCACCCACCATCGTGACCAGATAAACCACGAAGGAGAAGAAAAGGGGTATGACATACCACAAGTCAGACTGCGCGGCCACGATCTGAGAGGTCGACATCGAGCCGGCATACAAGAAGACTGCGACCAACGACAGGGCCATCGCGATCTCATACGAAATGACTTGAGCCGTGGATCGCAGGCCGCCGAGCAGGGGATATGTGGAGCCCGAAGACCAGCCCGCAAGGACGAATCCATAGGCGGCGACTCCAGCCACGGCTAGGACCAACAGCACCGCCACCGGGGTGTCGGTCAACTGCAACGGCGTGGTGTGGCCGAACATCTCCACCTCGCCGCCCATTGGGATGATGGCGAAGGACACGAAGGCTAGTGAACCGACGATCAACGGTGCGATGACAAACATGATCTTGTCCGCCGCTTTGGGTGTGACGTCTTCCTTCATCATCAACTTCAGGCCGTCGGCCAAGGTCTGCAGCAGTCCGAAAGGGCCAAACCTGTTCGGTCCAGGACGCTGCTGCATCTGACCGACGACCCGTCGCTCGAACCAGATCACCACAAGCACCTGCAGCAGCAGATAGACAAAGATCATCTGTGCCTTCATGAGTGAGAGCCACCATGGCGTATCGCTGAAGTCTGCCGCCGGTACGTCAGCCGCCGACACCGCGCCGGTTGCCAACGCGGTGACCATCGATGAGGCGATCATGAACGTCCTCCTGAGGCGACGGTGTTGGTGGCAGCGGCAATGCGAACCGTACTGCCTGCGTCAACCCCCAGGGTCGAACGCACGCTGCAACCTACCGAATTGGTGGGCAACCACACGACATAATCGGGCATTGCGGTCACGGTCAGCGGCACAGTGATCGTGCCGACGCCGAAACTTACCGAGACCATCGCGCCATCGGCGGCGCCGATCGACTCAGCCGTCTGGGGCGACATGCGAGCACTGGCTAGGGGCGCGGTACCAGCCAAGAACGGCTCACCATCTTGCAACGAACCGGCGTCCAGCAGGTGATGCCACGTCGCCAAGATCGCTTCACCGGTGCCCGGCTGGGGTGGCGTAACCTGCTCCACCACTGTCATCGCGATTGCGGAGTCCCACGACCCCAGGCGGGTCATCTCGTGACGCAGCCCGCTCAGGCTACGGGCTTGCAGGTGCACACCCATCTCTGCGGCCACCGCGTCGAGCATGGCGT
The DNA here is from genome assembly GCA_038232855.1 of Actinomycetales bacterium. Classification (GTDB taxonomy): domain Bacteria; phylum Actinomycetota; class Actinomycetes; order Actinomycetales; family Dermatophilaceae; genus Ornithinicoccus. Next base: position 5,308 of record JBBSNC010000142.1, on the reverse strand, counting down.
GATCGCTCCACGCGTTGGACGTCAGCGCTTTGTCAAAGGAGCGTAGACGCCCCTCCCAGTCGGCATACGAACCTGCCTTTTCCTGCTGAGGAGCCACTGGCAAGATGACGTCCGCGTAGTCATGCACCGGGGACTCGCGGATCTCCAGAGAGATCACGAAGGCTCGCTCCAAGGCGGCCTTGGCCAAGACGGGATCCGGCAAGTCGTCGGGGTCCACCCCAGCGACCACCAGTGTTGAGATCTCGCCGTTCAGCGCCGCGCGCAGCATGTCCGTGGTATCACGGCCCGGCTCACTGGGAAGGTCAGCGCCCCATACAGCTGCCACTTGCTCGCGAGCCTGCGCGTCATCCACCGGTCGCCCACCGGGCAACAAGGTCGGCAGCGCACCTACTGCCGCCGCGCCGCGCTCGCCAGCTCGACGCGGCACCCAGCCGAGACGTGCGCCGGTGACGGTGGCCAGGGCTGCCGCGGCAGATAGGGCACCGGGCACACTCGCGAGGCGCTCACCGACCAGAATCACAGCATCGCCGCTCAAGGCGTCGGAAGCGACCTGCAATGGGTCGGCTCCCTCCAGCGGCTCAGTCAATCCGTCGTTAGCCTGACCTTCGTGCTGCCGCCGGCTCCCTAGGGCATGCAAGATCTCAGCCTCGGTCCCGGGAGCCGCCGAGATCAGCGTGCCGTTCATCTTGTCCAGCCCGCGGGAGGCAAATGGCGCCACGGAGAAGACCGCCGTGCTGTTCTTGCGGGAGCCCTTACGAAGACGTAAGAAGACGATCGGGCTCTCCTCCTCGGGCTCCAGACCGACCAACAGCACGCTGCTGGCCCGCTCCAGGTCGGCATACGTGAGGGAGTAACTGTTGACGATGTGGGCGGCCAAGAAGTCAGATTCCTCGTCCGAGTGCGGCCGCGCCCTGAAGTCGATGTCATTGCTGCCCAGCGCCACCCGGGCAAATTTGCTATAGGCATAGGCATCTTCGACCGTGGCTCGGCCACCCACCAACACGCCTACTCCGGCGGCGCTGTCGGTCGCGGCGCGTAAGGCACTGGCCGATGCCGTCAGCGCCTCATTCCAGGTCGCAACGGCGTAGTGACCATCAGCACCGCGGACCACGGGGTCCCGTAGTCGATCGGGCATGGTCGCGTACGTGAAGGCCCACCTGCCCTTGTCACAGTTCCATTCTTCGTTGACGTCCGGGTCATCGATGGCCATTCTGCGCAAGACCGTGCCACGGCGGTGGTCCGTACGAATGGAGCAACCGGAGGCACAGTGCTCGCACACACTGGCTGTAGAGACAAGGTCGAACGGCCGGGACCGGAAGCGATACGCAGATCCCGTCAAGGCCCCAACCGGGCAGATCTGAACGGTGTTGCCTGAGAAATAGGACTCGAAGGGCTTCTCTTCATAGATGCCGACTTGCTGGAGTGCTCCACGCTCGATCAGCGCGATGAAGGGATCGCCGGCGATCTGATCGGAGAACCGCGTGCACCGTGCGCACAGCACGCAGCGCTCGCGATCGAGCAGCACCTGAGAGGAGATGTTGATCGGCTTGGGGAAGGTCCGCTTGACGTCTTCGAACCGGCTCGTGGGGCGCCCATTGGACATCGCCTGGTTTTGCAGTGGGCACTCGCCACCCTTGTCACACACCGGGCAGTCCAGGGGGTGGTTGATTAGGAGCAGTTCCATCACGCCGTGCTGTGCCTTCTCCGCAACTGGCGACGAGTGTTGGGTCTTGACCTGCATCCCCTCACCGACGACCATCGTGCACGAGGCCTGCGGCTTGGGCATGGGCTTGAGGTTTCCCTCACGGTCCGGCGTGGCCACATCGACGAGGCATTGACGGCATGCGCCCACGGGGTCGAGCAGCGGGTGGTCACAGAACCGGGGTATCTGCACGCCGATCTGCTCGGCGGCACGGATGACCAGGGTGCCCTCGGGGACCGATACGTCAACCCCATCGACGTTGAGCGTGACCTGTTTGACGTCGTCGGGGATCGAAGCGTCATCGCCCTCGTCAACGGCGTTGCCGCCGGCTGCGGGTGAGGTGTTGACCGTCATGCGGGCAGCGTCTCCTTTGCGAACAGCGTCGAGTGCTGCGGCGGGAACAACTCGGCTGCACTGGTGTGCATGCCTGCTTCGAACTCTTCCCGGAAGTACTGCACCGCGGAGGTAATCGGACTGGTAGCCCCGTCGCCCAGGGCACAGAACGACCGCCCCAAGATGTTGTCACAGATGTCGACCAACTTGTCGATGTCGTCCTCGGTCCCGCGACCGGCCTCCAGGCGCTCCAGGATCTGCTTCAGCCAGAAGGTGCCCTCGCGACACGGCGTGCACTTGCCACAGGATTCATGCGCGTAGAAGTCGGTCCACCGCGAAACAGCCCGCACCACCGAGGTCGTCTCGTCGAAGATCATCAGCGCCCGAGTGCCCAGCATCGACCCAGCCTCGACCACGGATTCGAAGTCCAGCGGCACGTCGAGGTGCTCGTCGGTCAAGATCGGCGTGGACGAACCACCTGGCGTCCAGAACTTGAGTTGGTGTCCCTCTCGGATGCCACCGGCCATCTCCAGCAGTTCTCGCAACGTAATGCCGAGGGGGGCTTCGTACTGCCCGGGACGGGTCACGTGGCCGGACAGGCTGAACAAGCCGTACCCCTTGGACTTCTCTGTGCCCAGATCTGAGAACCAGTCGCTGCCGTGCAGCACGATCGAGGGCACGCTGGCGATGCTTTCAACGTTGTTGACCACCGTGGGGCGGGCATACAAACCGGCAACGGCGGGGAATGGTGGCTTGAGGCGAGGCTGCCCCCGACGACCTTCCAGTGAATCCAGCAACGCGGTCTCTTCGCCGCAGATGTAGGCGCCGGCCCCGGAGTGGACCGTAATGTCCAAGTCGAAGCCGGTGCCGAGGATATCCTTGCCGAGGTAGCCCGCGGCATACGCCTCGTCGACCGCTCGCTGCACCCTGCGGAACACGTGCACGATCTCCCCGCGGACGTAGATAAAGGCGTGCTTGCAACCGATGGCGTACGACGTGATCGCCATCCCCTCGATCAAGAGGTGCGGCGCCGCCATGAGCAGCGGGGTGTCCTTGCAGGTGCCTGGCTCGGACTCGTCGGCGTTGATGACCAGATATCGCGGTCCGCCGTCATCGGGCGGCAGGAAGCCCCACTTCAATCCGGTCGGAAACCCTGCACCACCTCGGCCGCGCAGACCCGAATTCTTGGCCATCGACACCAGATCGGCAGTCGGCGTCTCGAGCGCTTGGCGAAGCGCAGCATACCCATCGTGGTCTTCGTACGTGGCCAAAGTCCACGACTGCGGGTGGTCCCAGAAATGGGACAGGATCGGGGTCAGTTGAGCGCTCATGTGTCGCCTCCTCCTGTGCTCTTCTGGGTTTGAGAAGACTTCTTCTCCTTGAGCTTTCCATCGCTGGGCTTCTCATCGGCATCGTTCGTCGGCGCGTTGGTCGAACTGCGCTGACCAGCCTTGGGCGTGGTGCCATCGTCGGCCGCCGCGGTGTCGAACGAGGTGCTGTGCTCCGGCTCGTGGTCACCATGGCCGGTGTATGGCTGCCGGGAGCCGACCGGGGCCACCCAGTCGTTGTCGCGGGCTACCCGCAGGCCCTCCAGCGAGGGGCCGCCAGCCCCGACGCCTTCGTCGGCCCGACCGTCGCTGAAGCCGGCGAGGACGCGGGAGACCTGTTTGAAGGTGCAGACCTTCGCCGCTCCACGGGTCGGCACGACGTCACTACCAGCACGCAGTTGATCGACAAGATCCCGCGTCGACTCCGGAGTCTGCTCGTCGAAGAACTCCCAGTTGACCATCACCACAGGTGCGTAATCACAGGCTGCGTTGCATTCGACTCGCTCGAGCGTGATCTTCCCATCTGCGGTGGTCTCATCGTGTCCGATGCCCAGGTGCTCGCTGACGTCGTCGAAGATCTGGTCGCCACCCATGATCGCGCACAGGGTGTTAGTGCACACGCCCACGGTGTATTCGCCATTCGGGTGACGCTTGTACTGGGTATAGAAGGTGGCGACACCGCTGACTTCCGCCGTGGTCAAGCCAAGTTGGTCGGCGCAGAAGTGCGCGCCACGACCGGTGATGTACCCGTCCACACTCTGCACCAGGTGCAGCAACGGCAGGAGCGCGGACCGCGCCTGCGGGTACTTCGGGATGATGATGGCTGCATCAGCCTGCATCTGCGCCAGCACCTCGGCGGGGTAGCCCTCATCCGAGGGCTGAAGCGGAGTGTGGTGATGGATCGGTCCAGGGGTGACGGCTTGGTGCAACTGGTCCCGGGTGTCCCCCGGCGCGCCTGCGTCCGCACTCATCGGTCCACGCCTCCCATCACGGGGTCGATGGATGCCACGGCAACAATCACGTCGGCAACCAAGCCGCCTTCGCTCAGCACCGAGGCCGCCTGTAGGTTGTTGAACGACGGGTCCCGGAAATGCGCCCGGAACGGCCTCGTGCCACCGTCAGAGACGACGTGCGCGGCCAACTCACCCTTAGGGGATTCGATGGCGACATACGCCTGCCCCGGCGGCACGCGGAAACCTTCGGTGACCAACTTGAAGTGGTGGATCAAGGACTCCATTGATTCGCCCATGATTTTGCGGATGTGGTCCAGCGAGTTGCCCTGACCGTCGGCACCCACGCTGAGCTGCGCCGGCCAGGCAATCTTCTTATCAGCCACCATGACCGGCTGACCTTCTGAGGCTCGCAAGCGGGCTATGGCCTGCTCGGAAATCTTGATCGACTCCCACATTTCGTCGATCCGGATGCACAACCGCCCGTAGGCATCCATGCTATCCCTGGTGATGACGTCGAAGTCGTAGGTCTCATAGCCGCAGTACGGGTCCGATTTGCGCAGGTCGTGCGGCAAGCCGGTAGAGCGCAGGATCGGGCCGGTAATGCCGAGGGCCATGCAGCCAGTCAGACTCAAGTACCCCACGTCGACCGTGCGGCCACGCAGCACCGGGTTTTCCAGCAGCAGCGCTTCGAGCTCGCGCATCCCGCGCTTGAGGTCTACCAACTCATCTTCGAGCATGTCCAAGGCACCCGAGGGCACGTCCTGGGCCACGCCTCCCGGTCGGACGTAGGCATGGTTCATGCGCAGGCCGGTGACAGCCTCGAAGAAGCGCAGAAGCCGCTCGCGCTCGCGGAAGCAGAGCGTCATCACCGTGGTGGCTCCGAGTTCCATACCGCCTGTTCCGAGCGCGATCATGTGCGAACCGATGCGGTTCAACTCCATCGTCAACACACGGATGTCGTTGGCGCGCTGCGGAATCTGGTCGGTGATGCC
>JBBSNC010000141.1:0-7231 GCA_038232855.1 Actinomycetales bacterium | reverse complement strand
TTGATCTTCTTCGCGTCCTGACCCGCGAGGAGGGTCGTGTGGTGCCGCGGGAACCGTTGATGCTCGAGGTGTGGGACAGTTGGGTCGGTTCGACGAAGACCCTGGATATGCATATTTCTGTGCTTCGCCGCAAACTCGGTGATGATGCCAACAACCCTAGGTACATTGTGACGGTTCGCGGGGTCGGCTTCCGCTTCCAAAACGAACCTGAACACTAACTCGGGTCTCCCCAATGCGCACAGAACTGCGCAAGATGGCAGTCATCATCGGAGCCGTCGGTGCCGCCCTGGGACTTGCATTCGCTATTGGTGCGTGGCTGCTGATCTTCGCCGAGATTCCGCTTGATCCTTCGGCGAAGGCGTCCCACCCGTGGCTGGCCATTCTCTTGCTAGTGGTGGCATCCGGATTGGCGTTTACCGCTACCACTACCATCGCCCTGCTCTTGATCAATCGCACGGTTGCGACCCTGACGCTGGCCTTGAACGACCTCTCGCAGCGAGCGGATGAGTTTGGGTCAGGAACCTTCGGACTGGATCGCAGCGACGACGGAACTGCAGGGTTCGGCCTGCCTGAAGAGCACGACACCGGCGTTGCGGAGATTGACAACGTCCGCCACATCATGACCCGGAGCCAACAGGCTCTTGCCAAAGCGCTGTCCTCCGAGCGGTCATTTGCCGCCGACGCTTCACACCAGTTGCGCACGCCCTTGGCTGCCCTGTCGCTGAGACTCGAGGAGGTGGTCCACACCGATGATCTGGCCGTTGCCAAGCACGAAGCCGAAATCGCCATAGGGCAGACCGAGCGCCTCGCCTCCGTCGTCGACGACCTCCTTCATCGCACGAGGGCCGGACACGCAGACGGCGGACGATCAGTGTCGATGGATACGGTCCTCTCCGGCCTGGAGCAAGAATGGACTCCGTCGTTCCAGGCCCGTGGACGGCAGATCGCGGTGCGGGCAGAACGCGCCATGATCGTGCGCTCTAGCGCCTCGTCGATCTCACAGATCCTCAACACGTTGGTTGAAAACTCACTGCAGCACGGCGACGGATTGGTGCAGATCTCTGCGGTACGCAGTGGTCCGTCCGCGTTGCTGGAGGTCCGCGACGAGGGCAATGGAATGGACGCCGCGCTTGCTCGCCGAGTCTTTGATCGGACGGTCACCGGCGGACAAGGGACCGGCCTGGGCTTGGCCGTCGCACGAGAGACGGCCGAGTCCTTCGGTGGCCGACTGGAATTGGCGCAAGCGCGGCCTGCGGTCTTCGCGCTGTACATCTCAATGGCCCCAGCGCCCTAGGGATTGGCGGATTCGGCGATCTCCCCTTTGAAGACGAATGTGCGATACGCCCAGAAGCGGAAGAGAGTTCCCAGGACAAGTCCAACTCCATTTGCGCTGAGATTGTCTGCCAGTTGGCTTTCGGCACCTATCACGTACCGAGAAAAGCCAAGGCAGATCAGGGCTATCCCCAACCCGAGAACATTGAAGAAGACAAAGAGCCAGAATTCGTGCGCAAAGGCAGCCCTGCGGGTATGCCGGAAGGTCCAATAGCGGTTGCCGAGCCACGCCACGATGGTGGCTATGGCGGTGGCAATAACCTTGGCGCGCAAAGGAATGCCACTCATCGATCCGGCGTCGGCTGAGCCAGGTATGCCGAACACGAGCAGGTTGTAGAGCGTGGTGTCCACCGCGAAGGCGAGCAGCCCCACTGTGCCGAACTTGGCCACCTCGTAAGCCAAGACCTCGTACCAGTGCCGGGCTCGGCGGACCAGCCGGTCCATGGCGCTAGTCACCGGCGCAGCATACGTGGGGCTGCTACTAGGCTGTTCCCTCGTGGCGCAGCGACAGGACCGGATCTCCTCCCCCTCCCGACCTGAGGGCGGTTTCCCTGTCGTGGGGATCGTCGGGGGAGGTCAGCTTGCCCGGATGTGTCAACCGCCGGCTGTCGCTCTGAATCTGACCCTGTCGGTGCTGGCCGAATCGCCGCAGGCAGCTGCTGCTCTGGTGGTGCCGCACAGCCCAACCGGCGCCGGCGACGATGTCCAGGTGCTGCTGGAGTTTGCGCAGCACTGTGATGTTGTCACCTTCGACCACGAGCAGGTGCCACAGGAAGTGCTGCGGGAGTTGACCGATCGAGGCGTGGCGGTTCATCCACACCCGGACGCCCTGGTGTACGCCCAAGACAAGATCGCCATGCGGCGCCGTTTGACCGAACTGGACATTCCGTGTCCGCGGTGGAGCGTCGCCACCCAGACCGCTCACGTCGAAGCCTTCGCCGCCGAGGTCGGCTGGCCACTCGTGGGCAAGACCCCTCGTGGCGGCTACGACGGCAAAGGCGTCCGGGTTGTGCACAACGCGAGCGATATTGCCGATTGGCTGGCGATCGTCGCGCAGGGTAGTGATCCGGCCTTGGCCGATGGCGTGCTGCTCGAAGAAGCGGTGTCGTTCAAGCGCGAGATCGCCGTCATGGTCGCCCGCAGCCCGAGCGGGCAGGCGGCCAGCTGGCCGGTGGTGGAGACCGTGCAGAAGCAGGGGATCTGCACTGAGGTCTTGGCCCCGGCGCCTTGCCTGAGCGCTCAGGTCGCCGCGGGGGCGACCGAGGCGGCTCTACGGATCGCGGGCGAGCTTGGCGTCACCGGCGTGATGGCAGTCGAGATGTTCGACGTCACGGCAGCCCGCGCGGGCGAGCACGACGGCGGGTCGGCCCGATTCTTGGTCAACGAACTTGCGATGCGGCCACACAACAGCGGCCATTGGACGATCGACGGATCGGTCACAAGCCAGTTCGAGCAGCACTTACGCGCGGTGCTGGATCTGCCCCTGGGCGCGACTCACACGCGGGAACCGTGGACCGTGATGACCAACGTCCTAGGCGGGACTGACACTGAGCTCTACTCGACATACAGGCACGTCTTGGCTCGCGATCCCAGCCTGCGGGTGCACCTGTACGGCAAGGGCGTCCGGCCGGGGCGAAAAATCGGCCATGTGTGCACTTACGGGCACGATCTGGAGGATCTGCGTTCACGCGGGCGTCATGCGGCCGACTATCTGCAAGGAGTGATCCGAGAATGACGATGACCCCCCCCCTCGCCGAGGACAACACCCCGACTCGGGTTGGTCTGGTCATGGGCAGCGACAGCGACTGGCCGGTGATGGAGCAGGCCGCGCTTGTGTTGGCTGAACTGGGCATTGCCTGTGCTCCCGAGGTGATCTCGGCCCACCGAATGCCGCAGGAGATGATCGACTATGGCCGTCAGGCTGTTTCCGCTGGGCTGCGCGTGCTGATTGCCGGGGCTGGCGGGGCCGCCCACCTGCCTGGAATGTTGGCTTCGGTCACAACGCTTCCGGTCATCGGGGTGCCCGTGGCGTTGAGATACCTGGACGGCATGGATTCCTTGCTATCGATCGTGCAGATGCCGGCCGGGATCCCGGTGGCTACGGTCTCCATTGGGGGAGCCCGGAACGCCGGCTTGCTGGCGGCGCGAATTCTGGCCACATCCTCGGATGAGCAGGGCGCGCAGATCGCCTCTCGGCTCGCACATTTTGCGGATGACCTGCGTAATCAGGCATACGCCAAGGGTGAGCACGTACGCGGTCGTACAGTGGAGGCGTGAGCGATTTCGATCTGTTTGCCCTGTCCGAGGACCACGAAGCACTCCGGCACGCGGTCCGGGATGTATGCCGGGACAAGATCGCCCCGCATGCTGCGGCTGTCGATGCGGATTCGCGATTCCCGCAGGAGGCCTATGAGGCTCTGCGCGCAACGGACTTCCATGCTCCGCACATCGGTGTGGAGTACGAAGGGGTAGGCGCCGACGCTTTGGCGACCTGCCTGGTGATCGAGGAAGTGGCGCGAGTGTGCGCGAGCTCCTCGCTGATTCCCGCCGTTAACAAGCTCGGGACGATGCCGCTGATCCTGGCGGCTAGCCAGGAACTCAAACAGCGCTACCTTCCGGCGGTGGCCAGCGGCGAGGCGATGTTCTCCTACGGCCTGTCCGAGGCCGGGGCAGGCAGTGACACAAGCGCGATGTCGTGCAAAGCCGTGGAGCAGAGCGACGGTTCCTTCCTGCTCAACGGGCAGAAGTCCTGGATAACGAATGCTGGGCAATCGACCCACTACACCGTCATGGCCGTCAGCGAGCCCGAGGGCAAACGGGGTCGTAACATCAGTGCCTTCGTCGTGCACGATGACGACGAAGGATTCGGTCTCGGCGAGCCGGAGAAGAAGCTGGGCATCAAAGGCTCACCCACCCGAGAGCTGCTCTTCTCGAATTGCCTGATCCCGGCAGACCGACTCGTGGGGGGCCGAGGAGAGGGCCTGAAGATCGCGTTGGCGACCCTTGACCACACCCGGGTCACCATCGGCGCACAAGCGGTCGGCATCGCGGCGGGAGCGCTGGATCATGCAGTGGCCTACGTCAAGGAACGCCAGCAATTCGGACAGTCAATCGGCCAGTTCCAAGGCATTCAGTTCATGTTGGCCGACATGGGTATGAAGCTCGAAGCAGCGCGAAACCTGGTGTATGTGGCTGCCTCGAAATCCGAGCGCAACGACCCCGACCTGCCGTTCTTCGGAGCAGCCGCCAAGTGCTATGCCTCCGACGTCGCGATGGAGATCACCACCGACGCGGTGCAGTTACTCGGTGGGTCCGGATACACCAAGGACTACCCGGTCGAACGGATGATGCGTGATGCCAAGATCACGCAAATCTACGAAGGCACCAACCAGATCCAGCGAATTGTGATGGCGCGATCGATGCTCCGCTGAGCGGCGGGCGTGAGTTCGGCGCTGCGCGTCGCAACTCTGTGGATCAGGGAGCGATGGTGATCGGAGCGTCGGTGCGCAGCGCTTCGAAAAGTTGCTGAGATGTGGCTTCATCCCACAGCACCGAACTTCCCGCAGCGGTGGTGTAGTTCGCGTCGGCGATCGGCACCGTGATTGATTGGCCTGAGCCTGAAGAGAGGGAGTGCATCGCCAGACCCACCTTGGCCATCTCCCACATCGAGGTGTCCTCGCCGCGTCGGAGCGAGCTCCCAGTGGCTGTGCCGGCATCGTGCAACTCCCACGGCACCAACAGGGTCGAGGGCTTGGTCATCTTGGCGACCAAGCCCGCTAGGAACTCGCGCTGTCGCTCGACCCTGCCCAGATCACCGCGTGGATCGGAATAGCGCATTCGGACGTAGTTCAGCGCGTCCTTGCCCGCCAACTCCTGGCAACCAGCCGGCAGATCCAAATCGCTGCGTTCCTCCACTACGGGGTCGGGTAGGCACATCTGGACCCCCTCGACGGCCGCCACGACGTCGACGAAGCCATCGAAACCCACTTCAAGGTAGCCATCGATGCGCAGGCCGGTCGATTGCTCGACCGTGTCGACCATGAGCGGCGGACCGCCGATGGAGTACGCCGCGTTGATTTTGTTCATTCCGGAGCCGGGGATGTCCACATAGGAGTCACGCGGGATGGACATCAGCGTCGGATCGCCCGAGCCGGGCAGGTGCACAAGCATGATGGTGTCGGCCCGGGCGCCTTCGGTCGATCCGGTCTTCAAATCCAGGCGCTGCTCGTCGGTGAGATCCTCGCGACTGTCGGTACCCACCAGGAGCACGTTCTTGCCAGCCGCTGATGCCGGTCGTGCCGCGTTGGTCGGTGTCGCTTCCACCTCCTCAATGGCTAACCAGCTGGCGCTGATGGCCCAGATCATGGCGGCCACGTAGGCGCTCAGGAGCAACAGCACCAAGACCGTGAAGCGACGCGCGCGATAGTGCGGGCGCCTGCGCCGCCCTGGGCCTCGAGGGGGGACCGGGCCTGCCGGAGCGGGTGGCTGCTCGCGATGCCACTGTTCGTCATGCCACTGTTCGTCATGCCACTGTTCGTCTGGCCATTGTTCGTCTTGCCAGTTCTCGTCTTGCCACTGGTCGGCCTGCGGCGTGTGAACACCGCGCTGAGGACCACCTTCAGACCACGAATCCTGAGAACGAGGCGCGGCCCTGCCTCGTGTGGTTCGCGGCATCGGCCGCGTCCAATCGTCCTGCGGGCGGTGGGGCATCCACCAAGGGTAGGTGAAGTCACCGCTCCGGCGCGTTAGCCTTCCTGGGTGCCCGACGTGTCCCCCGCTGATCCAGCTCCCGAAGCGTGGCCGGGGGTCTCGGTTGTGATGCCAGTGCGCAATGAAGCCGACCACCTCGCCCACTGCCTCGGCTCGGTACTCGGCCAGGACTATGAGGGCGACCTTGAGATAGTGCTCGCTGTCGGTAGCAGCGTCGACGCCACTCGCGAAGTGGCAATGGCTCTCGCCGAAGAGGATTCGCGGGTGCGTGTCGTGAATAACCCCAGTGGCCGAACCCCCGAGGCCCTCAACTGCGCCATCGCGGCGAGCGTCTACCCGGTGGTGGCCCGGGTCGACGCGCACGGATCGTTACCAGCGGACTATTTGCGTACTGTGATCCGCATTTTGCGCGAGACGGATGCTGCCAATGTCGGCGGTCGGGCCCTGCCACAGGGCCGCACGCCGATCCAAAAGGCCATCGCGTTGGCGATGAGTTCACGGCTCGGTATGGGGGGTGCTCCGTTCCGCGTCGGCGGCGACGCCGGGCCTGCTGAAAGTGTGTTTCCCGGCGTGTTTCGCCGGGAATGGTTAGAACGGGTCGGTGGCTTCAGTGCCGAGTATGAGCGGGCTCAAGATTGGGAGATGAACCTGCGCATCCGGCAGGCGGGAGGCGTCGTGTGGTTCAGCCCTGAGGTGTGTGTGAGCTATTTCCCCCGCTCCTCGCTGCGCACCCTAGCTCAGCAGTTCTATGCGACCGGGCAATGGCGGCGCCGGTTAGCCGCCGATCACCAGGGAGCTCTCGGCCCGCGCTACCTTGCGCCGCCGGTGGCTGTGCTGCTCGTGGCTGGCGGCGCGGCCGGAAGCGTGGCGTGGCCCCCGCTGGTGCTGCTGCCGGGTGGCTATGCGGTGGCCGTGGCTGTTGGCGGCCTGTGGATATCCCGAAACGAAGCATTGGCAGTGAGCGTGCGGGTGCCATTGACCTTGGCTACCCTGCACCTGAGTTGGGGCGCCGGCTTCCTGGTGGGACTGCCCGGCGCGTGGTCCCAGTCCGCTATTCGGCGTCTAACAGGTCAGGTTCGGTCTGTGCGCGGACGTCGCTCTCGTTGACCCCGGGGGCAACCTCCACGAGCACCAAGCCAGCTTCGGTCACGTCGATGACGGCGAGATCGGTGATGATGCGCTGGACGCA
>JBBSNC010000140.1:0-7294 GCA_038232855.1 Actinomycetales bacterium | reverse complement strand
TGCCCATCGTGCTGAACGAGCGACCGTGATAAGAGTTGCGCAGCGCCAGCACTTCGTGCGACTGACGCCGACTCATGGCCAGCAGCAGGGCCGCCTCATTGGCCTCAGTGCCCGAGGTGGTGAAGAAGACCTTGGCGTCCTCGATCCCGGACAGTTCGGCGATCTGCTCAGCCAGGGCGATTTGCTGATCAATCAAGTAGAGCGTCGAGGTATGGACCAGGCCGGTGTCGACCTGGGCGCGCACCGCGTCGGCGATCTCAGGAATGTCGTAACCGATCGCGTTCGTGAGGATCCCGGCGAAAAAGTCGAGGTAGGTCCGGCCGTCGATGTCGGTCACGTGCCGACCCCTGCCCGAGACCAGCGCGAGCGGTTCATCATAATAGAGCGCCATCCACTCGGGCATCACCGCTTGGTGCCGGGCGAGAAGGGCGGATGAAGCCGACGATCGGGGCGCGCTCGAAGTCACAAGCCCAGCACATCGCGGCACAGCACAAACCGCAACCCCCAGTTCGCTTCGAGGCGCCATCGCCGAAACCGGGGGGCCGTCAGTACTTCAATCGTCAGACGCAGGGTGCGAAACCTGACGCGTGCAGGTCAAGCGCGAGGCTTAGAGTTCTCTCGGTGCGCTAGTTTGAATAGTCGGGGAAATCGCGTCGAAAAGGTCGTTCGTAAGGTAGGCGAATGCTGCCGCGCTGACAGGATCGTCTCCGGACGCGGTCTGGGCCAGAACGGGTAGGGCGTCGCCTGGGCAGGAGCCGAGTGCCTTCAAGTCCTCCAGCATCCTGAGCGTGTCGGCTCACGCCGGCGAATCCCGCGGAATCAATTGAATGGTGGTGGCAAAGACGTCTGTAGCGGTCGTTTGAAGAAGCCAAAGGATGTCGAGCGCATCCTTGTCGACCACCCTTCCCTTAGCCTGGCGCGGAATGTCCGACCCGGCTGTCAGTGCCTTGACCACGGCCTTGGTCGGCTCCTGCATCTCGAATCGAAGCGAAGCGCCAACTGTTCATGATGTCGCGCTCACAACGCAGGATCGTCACGGTGTCACGAGACTCTCGCTGGGACAGCGGATCAAGAGGCTAAGTAGCCACGGGTGTCCCTTCTTCAGACCGGACCTATGGCACTAGATGGCCGACCTGGTGGTAGACACGTCAACCGCCATTTCGGTGTAGCAACGATGCTCTGCAGGCATGTCGCTAAGCGATATTGTCAGCATCGATCAATGCTGCGTAGGTAGCCTGAGTCCTGTGACAGACACCAAAGGAATATCTCGATGGATCTTCCGGCTCATCCTGATGGTGGCCGTCCTCAGCCTAGCAACTATGGCGGTGCTGGGCCGGTGGGATGACATTGTGCCGTTCGCCCTGCTGATTGCTCTCGCGGTGGGAGCCCGTAGCGCCGACGTGCCGGCCCGGTTCGCGGCCGCCTTCGCCGTATTCATGCTTCTCGCGACCTGGGGGAAGGTGGGCGGGTGGTACGAGGCGATCTGGTGGTTCGATTTCGCCGTACACGTTGTGGCCCCAGGGGCTCTGGCGGCAGTCGCCTTCTTCGTCGCAGTGCAGCTCAGACTGTTCCCCGATGCGCGCCACATCGGAGACGCGCTGCGGCCCTCGGCGGTGGTCGCGTGGGTCACCGCCAACGGTTGCTTCTGGATCATCATGTGGGAGTACTACGAGTGGGTAGTGGAGCAGTTCAAACCGAAGGGCATGATCGTCGGCTACACCGACACCATCGGCGATCTGTTGGCCGGAATGCTCGGCTCTGCCGTGGCCGGACTATTCGTCCTGCAGTGGTCCCGTAGACAAGAACGCATCGAGGGTGAAAAGTAGGCGCCACTACTCGTCTCTCGAGAGGGCGAGGCACTGCGTACGACCTTCGACAATCCCGTCTTCAAGAGTCGTCGCGATCGAGCAGAACCGAGGTACGGGTTCGCTTTCCGGGCGGGCTAGCACCTGGGCGCCTTGGCCGGCTCAGTGAGGTGCGCGTCCGAAACGCTCAAGTGGGGTGGTTTTCGGACACTCGAGATCCACCGAATCGCCATCGCAAACCGTGCATCTAGGAACCCCCCTCTATAAACACAGGGGATTGACCCCACGTCACCTTCCAACAACTTTTCCAGATCCACGACTTCACTCGCTATTTGCTCCTGGACGTGAGTGTCCAGCGTCTATTGGTGCTGATGATCCTGACTGGGTGACCGACGTCGCCTCGCGGCTGCCTGCCTGCCTCGCTCGCGCACGTCGCATGCTTTGTCGCGTCGGCGCGATTATCGCGCCTTAGCATAGGGCGGCTCTGTCGCCCGTCCTTGGAAGGCCAAGATCTGTGAATTGACCACTCGGCCGTCCCGGATCTCGATCGCTCGACGCAACGTTTCGTCGGTGTCCCACGCGGGGCCGCCTTCGAGCGCCGGTCGCAGGAACGGGAGCAACGCGTTGCTGTTCTCCCAGGTCGCGGTGTTCCACAGATAGGACGGGCTGTGATCCACGGCGTAGTACAGGACGCTGTCACCTACTACGAAGGCTGGCTCCTCGAACGACGTCGGGCGAGCCCAGCTGAAGCCCATACCCAGGTCGCAGGACACGTCGATGATGACGCTACCCACGCGGAACCCAGCCAATTCCTCGCTCTGGAGGTAGACGAGCGGTTTGGCGGGATCCTGAAAGGTGCAGTTGACCACGATGTCATTCTTCGCGAGGTAGGTCGCCAACGGCTCGTGGCCCCGCTCGATGATCACATAACTCAGGTGTTCACCATCCGGCTCGGGATCGAACTGATAGGTGCGCACCGAGTTGATCGGGGCACCCACGACGGGCGCGTTGCCGCTGGTCAACACCGCGACGTCGTGCACGCCGTGTGCTGTGAGGGCGGTCACGGCGCCTCGCGCCGTCGCGCCGGAACCCATGACGACCGCGCTCAGGGGGCGTCCGTAGTCCCCGGTCAGCCCTGCCAACGCTAGAGCGTGCAGCACCGAGCAGTACCCGGCCAGTTCGTTGTTCTTGTGAAACACGTGCCGGCCGAACGCGCCATCCGTAGTCCAATAGTTCATCGCTTCGAAGGCGATCAGAGTCAGTCGTTGATCAATCGCAAGTTGGGTGAGCTCGCTGTCCTGAACGCAGTGCGGCCAGCCCCACAACACCTGCCCGGGACTCAGAACCGCAACGTCCGCATGCTGCGGCTTGGGAAGCAGCAGCACATCGGAGTCCGCCAGGATCTGTTCACGCGAGGGAAACCGGAGATGTGTTCACGCAGGGATGCGTCGGCGACGCCGAACTGCACACCATACCCGTGCTTGAGCGTGATGCGAGCCCGCAGGTCGGCGTCCAGGGCATGGATGTGCTCCGGATGCAGCGGCAGCCGCTGCTCGTTCTCTTTAGCCGATAAGCCGATCACACCAAGCGTGCTGAGCATCTCTTCCCCTTCGTTGGATTGCGACATTATCTCCTCCCTCACCACGGGCAGGAGCCACCGAGATTGCCGCGCGCCAGCGAACAACCGGTGCTACTTTGTCGTGCACCAGCACCGGGCGGCTGAGGCACGGAGCATCACGGCGGGCAAGTGATCACCAGTGGACTACGGCATCTTTTCTCTCCTCCCCCAGTGCTCGCGGTCGGCCTAGCCTTCTGGACCCGCAACGTGCTCGTTGGATTGTTCGTGGCAGTGTTCGTGGGCGCCACGATGCTCGCTGGATTCAACCCGGTGGATGGTCTCGTCAGCACGATGACCGACTACTTGTTCGTCCAACTGGGTGACTCCTACAATGCGAGCATCGTGCTGATGATGCTGCTCGTCGGAGTCTTCTCGACCCTGCTGGAGCGCGGCGGCGCGGCGCAGGCGCTGCTCCACGCGGTCCGCGACCACGTACGTACCTCCCGGCAGGGGCAGTTGGCCACCTGGTTCGGCGGGATGATGATCTGGTTCAGCGACTCCTCCAACGCGGTGATCCTGGGCCCGATCGTACGCCCGGTCACCGACCGAGTCCGGATCTCCCGGGAGAAGCTCGCCTACCTACTCGACGCCACCTCGGCGACCATCCCGAGCCTGCTGCCCATCACCGCCTGGGGCGCCTTCATCCTCGGCATCCTCGCCGACAGCCTGCCCGAGGGTCAGACGCCGATGAGCGCCTTCCTAGCCTCGATCCCGTTCCACCTCTACACGATCGCAGCCATCCTGCTCGTCCTCGTCATTGCCGTGACCGGGTGGGACTTCGGGCCGATGCGCCAGGCCGAGCAGCGTGCCCTGAACACCGGCCAGGTCAGCAGCCGCGAGGTGGAGTCGGACGACACCCTGGCTGTGTACGACATACCGGAAGATGCCCGCCCGTCGGTGTGGGGCATGGTCGTCCCCGTGGTCGTGCTCGTGCTGTGCCTATTGGCGTCGCTGTGGTATACGGGCAGCCGGGAGGAGCACGACGGCTTCCTCGGTGCGCTCTTGCAAGGCAACACGATGGCAGGTCTAGTGATCGCGTTCTTGGCCAGCTCGATCGTGGCCACGTTGTATGCAGTGCGGGCGGGAGCGTTAGCACGCTCAGACATCGGCAGCACCTGGATCGACGGCGCCCGTTCCATGGTCGAGGTCATCCTCATCCTGGTGTTGGCGTGGAGCATCGGCGGTATCACCACCGATATCGGGGCGCCGGAGTACATCGTCCAACTCACCCAAGGAGACCTGAACCCGGGCCTGGTCTACGTGCTCATCTTCCTGGTTGCGTGCGCCATCGCATTCGCCACCGGCAGCAGCTTTGGCACCTTCGCGATCATCCTGCCGATCGCCATACCCGTGGCCATAGGGACCGGGGTGCCGATCGCGCCAGCAATCGGTGCCGCCATCGCCGGCGGTATTTTCGGTGACCACTGCTCCCCCATCTCCGACACCACGGTCCTAGCCTCGTTCGGCGCGTCCTGCGACCACCTCGAGCACGTCCGAACCCAAGTGCCCTACGCACTGCTCGCCGCCCTTGGCGCTATCGCGGGATACAGCGTGGCCGGCTTCCTGACCAACCCAGTGGTGCCGTTAATAGTCACCCTGGCAGTAATGCTTCTGCTCCTCTTCGGGGTCAGCCGATGGTCCCAATCCCGTCACCCCGATCAAACCGATCACACAACCTCGGTCGACACCCTCATCAGTGGAACCGCAGCTAACCGAACCCCTCAAGGTGACGAAGCAAGCCGCTGAAAAACCTGTTGCTCGAACGGAATCTTGTCGGCACCGGCGGGATCGGGGTGCTCATCGCCTTCTTCGGGGGAGTTATGCGGTGGATGAGGTCGCGCCGGTCCAGTCGGTGAGGGCTTGTCCGATCAGTTCGGGTGCGCCTGCTCGTCCGGTTCGAGTGAGGGCAGCGGGTCTGACCCGCTGCTGCGCAGCCCTTCGCTGAAAAGCCCTCCGGGCCGCGCGGCAGGCACGCTTGACCGTCAAACGTCTGGAGCCATGCGGTGTTCAGGTAGGCGTCCACGACCATCAAAACGCCGCGACCCCAACAGATCGGGTGCACGCCGTCGGGTCCCCCGTCGTCATTGACGAGCCGTATCGGCGCTGCGCAGTGATCCACTGGGGGTGGGAAGTACGTGTTCAGTCGGCCGTTTGTGACGCGCCGCCCATCGAGGGTGGGTCAGCTACGTAGGTGGGCCAGGACGGACCCGACCGCGGCGCTGACCATCAGCAGCACCAGCAGGGCGCGGTAACCCCAGCTGGTCAACCGCCCGATCGCGGCTGCTGTCGGGGCAGCGACCAGGGCGATCACTAGCGCGGTCTCCAGCAGCAACACCCCGGCATCCACCAGCAGCGGCAACGAGGCCAGCGGCCCGATTATCACGGCTGCGTTGCCCACGGCCCAACAGCCGAGCTGCACCCAGGCCCGGTCCGGGGATAGCCCCGGAGTGGCCCGCCCCTGCACGGTCCCGACCCCCCAACCGCCGACCCCGCAGACCAGCACCAGGTATGCCGCGAGCCAGCTGCCCTGGGCCAGCCCCAGGGGTCCGGCGACGGCGGCGACCAGGCCACCGACGATCACGCTGAGGGCCGCGCTCATCAGCAGGATCGACGCCGGATCCAGGTGGCCACGGGCGTGGTCGGCAGCTCGCGGCGGGGTCTTGGTGTACGTCATCCGTACGGACCGGCCATAGCCACCGTCAGCAGGACCGCGGAGTCCTCGATCGCGTCCAAACGGTGCCGGGTCGGCGGGATGATCAGATAGTCACCCGCCGAAGCCTCGCACGAATGGTCGCCGGCCACCAACCGGACCCGGCCGACCAAGACCTGCAGGGTGGCCTCCCCCGGGCTGTCGTGCTCGCCCAGACCGTGGTCGGCAATCAGGGCAATTACCGTCTGGCGCAAGGCGTGCTCGTGCCCGCCGTGCACGGTGGAGGCGCTGCGCCCGCTCGACCCCTCTCGGGCCGCGGTGATCTGCTCATCCACCAGGGTGGTCAGCGACAGTGATTCCATCACGATGCTCCTTTGGTTGATAGGTGAGCCAGACACACGTCTGGCTCGACGAAGGGTTCTAGCCGTGCGACCCCGACCGGTGCGTCCCAGGCCTCAAGGGCGCCCTGCATGAGCCCTAGGTGGATCGGGCAGACGATTGCCGATTGGGTGTCGGTCAACTCCAGGAACGGGCAGTGCCGCAGCTCGATCGCCGCTCGGTCTTCGGCGCCATCCCACTGCGGGGCAAACCCGATCTCATCGAGCAGGCTGACCAGTTGGGCCACCGAGTCACCCGAGCCCGCTGAGATCTCATCAGGCTGGACCGACCGGATTTGCGCCTGCTGGCGTCCCCAGGACCTCCCGGCCTGTAGGGCGTTAGTGCCCGGATCGGGGCCGTCCGCGAGTCCGGCCACCAGCACCTCGGCCAACACCTGGTAGCCACGCGGGCCGGATGGGTCCATCCCTGGCCTCGGGCCGAACATCTGGGGCGGGCGCCCGGTGCCACCCGATGTCGAGACCACCCGCTCCACCTGGCCCCCGGCCAGCAGGCGTGCCAGGTGGAAGCGCACGGTGTTGGGGTGCACGCCCAGCTGCTCGGCCAGGTCGTTGATGCTCTGCGGGGTCGACGCCGTCTTGAGCGTCTGCAGCACCGCTGCTCTTCGACCGGTACCGGAGCTGCGGTCGTGGGCAGAAGGCATGCTCTAGAGTTTACACAACGGATACTTGTAAAAACATCCACCGACGAGACTCACGAGAAGTGCCCGCGAAACGCTGTCCGTGCCTCACGTAGGAATGCCCGCGAAACGGTGAGCAAATTGGGGTATGGAAAGTGAGTTGTCGATGAGGTCTCGGGCCGAGGTCACGAGCAGGTACGCCAAGG
>JBBSNC010000139.1:0-7332 GCA_038232855.1 Actinomycetales bacterium | reverse complement strand
AGGGCCCGCCCGATGACTTGGGATGCGCCGGACTCTCGCTCGGCAAGGTGTAGCCCGATGTCGTCCATCTTCACGATGAGGCCCACAACGCCATAGACCAACGCAGTGATGAACAAGGCGACGACGATCAAAATGAGCGCCCTCGACAGGAGTGGCTCGTCGGCCACCTCATTGAGCGCGATGACCATGATCTCGGCGGAAAGGATGAAGTCAGTGCGGATCGCACCTTTGACCATCGTTTCTTCCTGCTCCGGGCCTTGCACGGTCGCGGGGGCCGCCGCTTCGGCTTCATGGTGGCCGAAGAACTTCTCGTAGATCTTCTCCGCGCCTTCGAAGCACAGATACGTGCCGCCGAGCATCAAGATGGGGGTGAGCAGCCAGGGCAGGAACTGGCTCAGCAGAAGTGCCGCAGGCAAGATGAACAGCAACTTGTTGCGCACTGAGCCGATGGCGATGCGCTTGATCATCGGCAGTTCTCGGTCGGCGGTGACGCCGTGAACGTATCGCGGTGTCACCGCAGCGTCGTCCACCACGACGCCTGCCGCCTTAGCGCTGGCCCGACCGGTAGCGGCACCGACGTCATCGATGGACGCAGCGGCCAACCGAGCCAACACCGCGACGTCGTCGAGCAGTGCGACCAATCCGCCGCTCATGGCTGGCTCAAGCTCAAGGGCATCACGCTAGGAAGTGGCAACAGACGCACTGGAGGCGGAGACGGGGTTGGCAGCCGCCGATCAGCGAGCGCCGGCCAATTCCGTGTTGGGCTCGGCGGGGGTCTGAAGAGCGGGTAAATGCTCGGCAGCCCCACGCGTGGCAACGGCCGCAACGGTCACCGAGACGATGCCGATCACCAGGCCAGCGATGTCGTCGATAATGTAGTGCCACCCGAAATAGATGGTCGCGATCAGCGTCAGTGCCAGGAAGACCCACATGGTCGCGCGTACGACACGGGGGAATCCAGCGAAATGGACGATCAACGCGGCCGTGAAGACGATCGAGGTATGCAGCGAGGCGAACGCGGCGAT
Organism: Actinomycetales bacterium; assembly: GCA_038232855.1. GTDB lineage: Bacteria > Actinomycetota > Actinomycetes > Actinomycetales > Dermatophilaceae > Ornithinicoccus. Next base: position 6,307 of record JBBSNC010000139.1, on the reverse strand, counting down.
GCTCTGCACCGATTGGGTGGCGTGCGGATCGGCCAAGACCGAGGCGCGTGAATAGAGCATCCCCTCCTGCAGCCTGCTGACCCCGGTGATGGGCAGGTCGGCATACGTCCACCGGCTCACGGCAAACGGGCCGAGTGCTGGCAGCAAGTAATAGCTAGCCGTTCCCAGCGCCCAGTTCAAGCACAAAGCCGTGGTATACCACAGGCCTAGGCTGACGTTTTTGGACCACACCAAGGCGGCCGCAAGCGAGATCGGGACGAAGAACAAAAACGAGGTGTAGACGAACGACAGCACATGGGCGGAAACGCCTGTGCCGAGGAGGTCGTGGAGGAACACAGCGGGATTGACGCCGAAGGCCAACATCTGGTCGCTGCTCTTGAGCGCGAGGTCCTCGGACTGTGCTCGGGCTACCGGTAGGAAGCTTTTGAGATTGCGGTAGCCGACATATGTGACGTAGAAACTGGCGAGCGCGATAAGCACGATGAGCAGCCGCTGCAGTGGCCACCGCTCGGCGACGACATCCTTGAATGCTCGGGCCATGCCAAAGATGCCCCCGGAGCGTGCGATCACTCGGGGCACGAGGTCAACGGCGATGAACAAGAAGAGAATGGCGGGTAGGCGGGTCCAGCTGGGGCCGAGAAATCCGTCAGGATCGCGCAGTGGCAGATCCAAAGCAATTGCCCCGTAGACCGCGAGTCCGCCCGTAAGCAAGGCGGTCGTGATCGCTAGACCGAGACCCCGACCACTCTTCACGACAGAGGGGAGGTGGTTGGTCATCAGGCCATTGTGCCCTCTTTGAGCGCCCGCGTCACGCTCAGGCAGGGATAACCCGGTCACACTCTGCCATGCCAGTGTGTCTTGAGCGTGTCGCACTGGTTGTCGCTAGGTGTCACTGTGACGAACGGCGCACGCCCGCTTGGTGCACTGAGCGCACCCGCTGGCGCAGATCGCCGAGGTCGTCATGGCTGCCATCGATCACCACGACATCGCCTATCTTGCCCGGCTGCAGGGTGCCGTAGTCAGCATCGACTCCCAGCAATGCGGCCGCTGACGATGTCGAGGCCACCCAAGCCTGCAGCGGGCTCATCCCCAGGGCGACCATGAGACCAAGCTCCTCGAGGTTGGTCCCGTGGGTCCCCACTCCGCTATCGGTCCCCATCGCCACCTTGACGCCGGCGGCGATGGCGCGGGCGATCGAGTCGTCGTGAGCCTGCGTGACCATGCGCGCCTTGGCTACCACAGCATCTGGCATAGGAGCACCGGCATCCGCCTGGGCGATGACGGCCCGGGGAGCTGAGAGTGTCGGCACCAGCCAGGTGTCATGCGCCAGCATCATCTCGATGGCCTCGTCGTCCAGATAGATCCCATGCTCGATCGAGCGGATGCCGCCCCGCACGGCGGCTTTGATGCCATCGGTGGCTTGCGCGTGGGCCATCACGAAGAGGTCGGCAGCCGTTGCCTCGGTGACGAGCGCAGCGATCTCGTCATCGCGAAAGTGCCCATGCCGAGGGTCGCTGCGGGGTGAGACCACGCCCCCACTCGTGGCGACCTTGATGACGTCGGCGCCGGCTCGGATCAGCTGTCTGACCACGCGGCGCATCTCCTCCGGCCCGTCGACCACGCCGGACGGCCGCCCGGGGTGCGCCCCGAACAGCGGGACGTCCACGCCGCACGGCTGCACCCCATCCCCGTGTCCACCCGTTTGGCTGATCATGGTGAGCGCGACCTGCATCCGTGGGCCGCTGATCAGGCCGTCCCGCACCGCCTGAGCGACGCCGAGATCCGCGCCGCCGGCGTCGCGCACCCAGGTGATCCCAGTCTCCAGGGTGTCCCGCAAATGGCGGATCGCCTGAAAGTAGGGATACGAGAACGGCGTTTGCAGCATCCGTAGCAAGTTGATCTGTTCGAACAACACATGGACATGGCAGTCGAAGAGCCCGGGCAACACCGTGCACCCGGTGCAATCCACAACCTCGTCGGCATCAGTTCCTGGGTCATCACGCAGCCGAGCCCCGATCTGCGCGATGCGACCATCAACGACCAAAACGTCTGCGTCGGCGGGCTGGGCACCGGTCCCATCGAGAACGGTGCCGGAGTGAAAGAGAACGCTGCTCATCAATGCACCGTATCGGCTTCCCTGCGTGGCACACCTTTGATTGCGCTGGCTGCGCGTAGCCAGGCATGCTCGCTGCGCGGGCCGGAGGCAGCGCCGCGAGATTCAGGTGAGACTGGCTGTGATTGGCTGAAGCTCCGCCGATGTACCGCCCGACTGAGGAGGCATCTTGTGGCCGAACGTCCTCGGGGCTTCGTCGGCCTGCTTGACTGGCTTGTCCAGCGCTTTCGACTCCAACAGCCATTGCAGCCGCTGCTGATCACGACAGCGCGGATGACGACGGCCGCCGTAGTGGCCTACCTGCTCACCCTCTGGTGGATCGACGGCCCGGTCGATCTGACGTGCGCGCTGACCGCGCTCCTCGTCGTTCAGACCTCGACGTACTCCACCGTTCGGATGGGCATGGTCCGAGTGGGCGCGGTCGTCACTGGCGTGCTGGTTGCCGTCGCGGTGTCATCGTGGGTGGGTCTGTCCTGGTGGAGCCTGGCTACTGTGATCGCGGTATCGCTGTTGTTGGCAGCGGTGTTGCGTCTTGGTGACCAGGCCCTTGAAACACCGATCAGCGCGATGCTCATCCTGGCGGTCGGCGGCCAGGAGATCGCGGCTGAAACTCGCGTGCTGACTACCTTGATCGGGGCGGGAGTCGGCGTCTCGTTCAACGTCTTGTTTCCCCCCGCTGTGCCAACCAAGGCGGTGATCAGCCACGTACGTCAGGTCGCCCGTCAACAGGCGAACTTGTTGCGCATGGCTAGTACGTCGATGGCTCGACAGTCGATCACCCGGGCGGAGGTCGGTCGCTGGCTGGACGAGGCGCGAGTCGTTGTCGACGCGACGCAACGGGCTCACGCAGCCGTCGCGGCCCTCGTGGAGGTCCGGCGCTTCAACGCTCGGGCTCTCGGCGCGCCTGCGGTGGAACCCTCGCTTCGCTCGGGATTGGAGGCCTTGGATCGTTCGCAGTTCGCGGTGCGTGCGCTGTACTTCACGATGCGTAAGGAGGCCCCGGAGTTCGAGACACCGGACGATGGCTATGGCGATGAGGTCCGGATCGCCTTCGCGGTGCTGCTTGACAACGTGGCGAGTGCTATCGAAGCGTTCGGGGCCGTGTTGCAGGCTGAGGCGCAGGACATGAGTGACGATGTGGAGCGAAACCTCGCGGACAGCGTCGACGTCGCTCGCGAAGCGAAGGCCATCCTCACTGACCTCCTCATGGTCGATGCCCATGCAGAAACCTCGCTCTGGCTGCTCCGGGGCTCGATCCTGGTCGCTGTGGAGCAGACAATTGAGCCTCTCAAACTCGAGGATCGGTTGCGCCTTCGACGGGAGTTGGCGGGCCACAGCTCGCGAGGGCCGCTCATCCCCCTCAGGCGGGACATGCTGTCGCCTCACGTCGGCCGCGGACATCGCCTGCGACGGCAGATTCGTCGGCTGCGTGGACTCACGGCAGGACGCGGCTGACCCGGATGACACGTTGCGACGTACCCTGAGGAGATGGCACGGTTGCCGCTTTTCCCGCTGGGCACGGCGCTGATGCCAGGCGCTCTGTTGCCGCTACAGATTTTCGAGACTCGGTATGTAGCGATGCTCCGCGACCTGGTTGACGCACAAGAGCGTCGAGCGCCCGTGTTTGGCGTCGTCGCTATCCGCAAGGGCTTCGAAGTTGGCGCACAAGGAGTGCGTGCACTGCATACGATCGGATGCTCGGCGCAGTTGCAGCAGGCCGCGGATCTGGGGGAGCAGCGCTATTTGATTGTGGCGCAGGGGCGCACTCGGTTCCGGCTTGGCCAGATGGTCGAAGCACCGGACACTCCCTATGCCGTGGCCGAGGTCCAATGGCTGGAGGACCACGACGGTGAGCCGGGCGCGGTGGTCGAACTCGCCGGATTGTTGCGGGCCGAGATCTCCGCCTACCGCAAAACCATCGGCGAAGACTCCCTCCCACCACCAGAGGATGACCGAGAGCTGTCCTATTGGCTGCCGCAGGCCATGGAGATTGACCTCAGCGACCGGCAATTCGTGCTGGCTCGCGATAGCACGGAGGCCCGCTTGCGTGTCTGCCGACAGATCGTGCGGCGCGAGCACACGTTGACCGCGGCTTTGGGCACCCTCGGGCGGCGTCCAGATGGGCCGATGAACCTCAATTGATCAGCCCCGGAGCCTCGGATGAGTTGGTGCGGCCTCACCAGTGTGCTCTGGGCGCTGGCCAGGTGATCAATCCGCGTCACTGAGCAGGCGAAGCACGGCTCGCTCCATCGCGGCCTGCCGCTCGTCATACGTGGCAAATTCGAGATCGGTAGTTGATGAGATGGTCCTGCCCTGCTCATAGGCCTCAACCACTCGGGGATCGACGTATGACGAGCGTGCTAAGGCCGGCGTGTTGCCGAGGAATGAGGCTACGTCCTTCATCGCAGCCGAGACCGCCCGTTTGCGAGAGGCCGAACTTTCGCCGTGCTCAGTGGTCTGCGCCAGCGCGGCTGATGCCAGGACGGTCGCGTGCCAGGTGCGGAAGTCCTTGGCGCTGCCCTGCACCCCCGTGCTCTCGCGCAGGTAGTCGTTCACGAGCGTCGGCAAGACGGACCGCCATGAGCGCTGCATCTTGTATGCCAGCAAGCGTGGGTCTTCCGCTCGGCGGCGTCGCATGACGTCCACGGCTTCGATGACCGACGCATCGTCGATCTCGATGCGGTGCGAGACTCCGGACTTGCCGACAAAGGAAAACACCAACCGGTCACGATGCCGCCGCACATGTCGCCGCTCCATGGTGGTCAGCCCGAAACTGCCGTTGGTGTCGGCGTAGATGTCGTTGCCGATCCGAAAGTAGCCGAGGTCGATGAGACGGATCGCCGCAGCACAGGCCCGCTCGATCGGCATACCGTTTTGGCCCAAGTCGTTGAGGACAACGGTCCGAGCTGTGGTGAGCGCTTGGCCGAAGGCAAACATCCGGTCGAACTTCTCCTCGTCCCGGCGTTCTCGCCACGCCGGGTGATAGAGGTACTGCCGCCGCCCCGCATCGTCGGTGCCGACTGCCTGGAGGTGCCCGTTGTGAAAAGGCGTGATCCATACGTCCTGCCAGGCAGGGGGAATGACGAGATCTTTGATCCGTTGCACTTCGGGGTCGGGCAATCGGTCGCCCGAGGTATCCAGATAGACGAAGCCGCGTCCCACCCGCCGACGGGTCCACCCCGGGCTGTCCGCCGAGGTCTTACGCAGTCGCACCATCCGATGACGCTAACCCTGCATGGGGTGGGCCGTCCTGCCGGGGGTGGGGTAAGCCAGCGCAGTAGACTGACGGGCGTGCCCCAGGTCAGCGCCACCGCCCACGTGCCCGTAGTACCGGCCGTGGCTTTCGCGGTCTCGCAGACCACGGGTGCGCTGCGGCTGCGGTGGGACCCCTTTATCACCAAGCAGTACATCCTCAGTGGGGCAACGACACCTGCCAAGGGTGTGCAGACCAAGACTCACGCCAGGCTGGGACCCAGGATGGTCAGTGAATACGTGTCCTACCGTCCGCCCACCAGCGTTGGGATGACGACGGTGGGCGGGCCCTGGTTCTTCAAGAGCTTTGGGGGCGGCTGTTGCGGTTCTGGGTCGACGTGAAGCGGGGTATCGTGCTGACGGCCCTCGCAGCGCTGGCGACATTCGCTCACGGGCACATCACGACAACCTCCGGGGTCTCGCTGATGGCCTGCCTTTCGCTGATGGGGGCCTATCTGATCGGGCGCAGGGGCAACGATATATCCCCCGAGTAACAACTCGGCGCTAGGGGACCAGGGGTGCCTTGGTCGTGCAATCGATAGGCATGTATCCCCTGCCCTCGTCGTCGATGTAGGGACCGGCTTTGGAGTAGTCGCGACAACCGGTATATCCCGCACCAGGCTTTGCCGGTGCTGGCGGAGGCGGCGGTTCGGGTCGTGTCGTGCGTACGGAGGGCGCGGGAGCGGGTGCTTCCTGGCGCCGCTGTTCGGCTTCTCGCTCAGCCTGGATCCGCCGGCCGGTATTCGTGGGGGTTTGTTGATCGGTTGAGGTGAGGCGATTCGGGGAATGGGCATGCGGGGGCTGCCAGTCTGCTTGGACTGAGGGATGGAATCCGGACCGGTGGTTTCTATGAATTCACGCGGCGTTGTGGGTTTCGTACCATTCGGTTTCGACTTCTGCGGGTGTTCGATAGCCGAGCGCCGAATGAAGCCGTTTCTGATT
>JBBSNC010000138.1:0-7422 GCA_038232855.1 Actinomycetales bacterium | reverse complement strand
TGGCAGCCTCCGCGAAGATCTGTGCCGTCCCGATCAAGTCATTCCCGGCCGTCATCGCTTCGGCCAGATTGGCCATCTGCTGGGCCAACATGACCTGGCCAAAATCAACGGGGGTGAGTAGCGCCGCTTCTAGGGTGACCCTAGAAGACTCAGTGTCCATCAGCCCATACTGGCAGGGTTGTCGGCATACCGCGAAAAGGTGAGGAACCTCGGGTTGACCCAGGACGTCGCACTGATATCGGCATGGGAGGCAGAGATGGCACGGCCCTATCTCATGATGAGCGCACTGAGTGTGTGCCTCATCTTGGGCGCCTGCACACAAGGAGGCACCTCCTCGCAGGCACCCCCCGTGGATGAGCCCACGGCCACACAGGCTCCAGCGCAATCCGAATCGCCCTCGACGACGCCAACAGCAGATGACGGAGGTGACATGAGCGATGACCCTGCGGTGCGCGCGGCCATTGACGACCTTGCCAACCGCACTGGTTCAACCGCGGATCAGATCGAGGTCACTGCCCTCGCTCACGTCACCTGGCCGGACGGCTCGCTCGGCTGCCCGCAGCCTGGCCGTCAATACTCCCAAGCGTTGGTGCCTGGTCGGCAACTCATGCTGACCGTCGATGGCGAAGACTTCGCATATCACGCTGGCCGAGGAGGCACCTTCACCTATTGTGCCGAACCCTCAACCGCATTGGAGGAAGACGAAGGCTCGTCTTGATCCACGTCTGGCACGACAGCCGCCGCGCCGGGATCAACCTGGATGATCGCTGGATCCCCCACCCGGAGTTCAGTTGACCGCGGAGCCAGTGCCGCCAGGGTCCCGACCGCCGGGACATCGACCCACACGTGCATCACATCGGTCGCCAGACTGATCCGCTCTACCGTTGCGTTCAGCACCGGATGACCCTGTGAAGCGGCCCTTCTCCTGCGCGGTCCTCCATCTGGGCGCGCCATCAATGCCGAGCGCCGCAGCGCCAAAGCCTGCCCCGTCGTGGTCATGCCCGGTAAGACGCGCTGTGCGGCTTCACCCTTCAAGACCGTGGTGAAACCCAAGAATCGAGCCACCGCGATGCTGACTGGCGCGCGGCCGACCTGATGGGTCGGTCCGTGCTGCACCAGGCGACCTTGCATCATCACGCCGAGGTCGTCGGACATCGAGAGCGCTTCGTCATGATCGTGGGTCACCATCAGCGTGGTGGTCTGCGTCGATCGAAGAATGTCGTGTACATCCGCAGCCAACCGCTCCCGCAGTTCACGATCCAGGGAGGAAAGGGGCTCGTCCAACAACAGCAGCCTGGGTTGCGCGGCGAGCGCCCTGGCAAGCGCGACCCGCTGTTGCTCGCCACCGGAGAGCGTGGCCACCGATCGGCGCCCGGCGCCGGCTAGCCCCACCAACTCCAACAACTCCTCCACCCGGGGTTCACGTCGCGCTGAGGGCACCCCTCGCAGGCGCAGCGAGTAGCCCACGTTCTGAGCCACATTCTGTTGGGCGAACAGTTGGCCGTCCTGAAACATCAAGGCGAAGCCTCGCCGATGTGTGGGCACCCTGGCCATGTCCTGACCTTCGCAAGACACGGCCCCAGCGTGCAGGTCTTCCAATCCTGCGATGGCGCGCAGCAACGTGGACTTTCCTGACCCCGATGGACCGAGCACGCCCAAGACCCGACCCGAGCCCAGCGTGAAGGTGACGTCGTCGACGGCCAGCACATCGCCGAAGGCGACCGAGACCGCATTCAGCTCCAGCATTTCTAGAAGCTCCCCAGGTTGGCGGATCGGGTGCGCTCGACCACCGCGATGATGCTGGTTGTCAGCAACGCGAGCACTACGCTGGCAGCGAGCGCCATCCCAGCATTGTCCGGGCCGGGTGAACTGATCAGGTCATAGATCAGCACTGGCACAGTCGGTCGCTCCGGGCGCGCGAGGAAGCTGGTCGCACCAAACTCCCCCAACGAGATCGCGAAGGCGAACCCCGAGGCCGCAAGGACCGGTTTCCACAGCAACGGCGCCTCAACCGTCCACGCCGCCCGGAACGGACCGGCGCCCAAGGCTGAAGCAGCCTGAGTGAGTCGCGGCTCAACCCCCGACAACACCGGGGTGAGCGTCCGGACCACCAACGGCAGGGCCACCATCGCCTGCGCAATGGGCACCAGGATCGGCGAACTGCGCAGGTCCAGCGGCGGAGTGTCCAATGTGATCAAGAAGCCAAAGCCGATGGTGACTGCTGAGACACCCAGGGGAAGCATGAACAACGCATCCACGCCTGCCAGCACGCGCCGCTCTCGCGGACGGGTCGGTCTGCGGGTCACCACGATCGAGACCATCAATCCCAACACCATTGCCAAGACCGTCGCGTCCACCGCCGTACGCAGGGAGTTGCCGATGGCATCCACGACACTCACCCGCAACGCCGGCGTGGCCGTAGGGTCGTTCAGCAGCGTGTAGTACCGCGTGGTCCATTGCGATCCGTCGCGCAGGCTGCGCCACAGCAATGTCAGCAGCGGAAAGAGAATCAGGGCCAGGACGATCCCCAAACATGCAAACAGCGGCATGTCCCGACTCGCTGGTCGCCGCTGGGCGAGACCACCGGCGACGATGCGCAGTGACTGCTGACGAGCCGAGCGAGCGCGACCAGCAGCGAACAGCAGGACGAGCACCACACACACTTGCAGGACTGACAGCACTGCAGCAGCCTGCAGATCAAAAAACTGCGTCGTCAGGAAGTAGATCTCCGTCTCGATCGTGCCGTAGCGAAGTCCCCCCAGTGTCAGCACGATCCCGAACGCGGTCGAGCAGAAGAGGAACACGACGGTGGCCGCGGACACGATGGCCGGCGTCAACGCCGGAGCCGTGACCGTGCGCCATACCTGCCATGGAGTTGCACCGAGGGCCGCCGCGGCCGCTTGGGGCCGAGGGTCCAAGCCCTGCCAGGTGGCGCCCACGGTGCGCACCACGACAGACAGATTGAAGAAGGCGAAGGCAAGGAGGATGGCGATCCAGTGCCCATCCCAGCCCAGGAACCCCAACGGCCCACTGGGTGCAAGCACTGCGCGAAACATCACCCCGACGACGACTGTCGGAAGGACAAACGGCATGAGCACGATCGCCCTAGCCAGATCGCGCCCGGGGAACCGGTATCGGTAGAGCGCAGCGGCCACGGGCACTCCCACGAGCACGGTCACCACTGTCCCAGCGGCTGCCATGAGCACCGTGAACCAGAGCACCCTGCCGGTGCGCGCGCGGCCCAGCACGTCGGGCACTGCCGACAGGTCCAGCGACCCCGAGCCATCGGTGGGGACGAACCCTCGGCTCAGCATCCCCAGCAGCGGCAGTCCGAAGAAGATGGCCAGAAAGGCCAGCGGCAGGATGGCCAAGCCCGCCACGGCCACTCGCGGGGACCGCGAGCGACCGGGCACCGCAATGAGCCGGTGGCTCACCACGCCCGTCTGCCCCACCCCGTCTGACTGCTTCAGCCGGTCGCGATGTCGGCCCATTCGGTGACCCATTCGACGCGATGCTCCTCGATGTCTGTCGCCGGTATTTCGCGCGGATCTTGTGCGATCTCAGCCCACTGCTCCCAGTCCGAGGGCAGGTCGACCGTCTCAGAAACGGGGAAGACGTACATCGACTCCGGCAGCGACTCTTGGACCACGTCACTGAGCATGTAGTCAACGACTGCCTGCCCACCCTTCGGATTCTTGGCGCCCTCGATAACCCCTGCGTATTCCACCTGCGCGAAGCAGGTATCCATCAGTGCCGCGGTGGTCGGCTCGCCACCGTCTTCGGGGATGGTGAAGGGCGGCGACGACGCGTAGGACAGGACTATTGGGCGATCGCCTGCGTCTCCGCCGGCGCTGAAGTCAACCAGGTAGGCATCCTCCCAGCCAGCTGTGACCTTGACATCGTTCTCGACCAAGTCCTGCCAGTACCCCTGCCATCCGTCAGCGCTGTCCGCGCCGTCACTGCCCTCGCCGAACTCGGCGATCGTGGCCAGCAGGAAGGCCAGTCCAGGGCTGGACGTGCTGGCTCCGGGAGTCACGAACAGGCCCGCATACTGCGGATCGGTGAGATCTTCGAGGGTCTGCGGCTCCGGCACGCCCTCCCGCTCGAACCAGGTGCGGTCTATGTTGACGCACACGTCGCCGTGGTCCACCGGTGTGAGGTAGTCCGCCAAGTCGCCCTCGAGCGCATGAGCCTCCGCGCCCTGCGGCAGGTCAGCCGGGGTGTAGGGGGCGAGCACACCCTGCTCAACCGCGCGCGAAGCGAAGGTGTTGTCGATCCCAAAGACCGCATCTCCCAGCGGACTTCCCTGGGTCAGCGCAAGCGTGTTCGTCATAGCGCCGGCATCCCCAGAGGGACGAACGGTTAAGGAATAGCCGGTCTCTTCGTTGAACTGCTCGATGACGCCTGGCGGCAAGGAGAACGAGTCATGGGTGATGAGCACTACTTCTTCACCGGTTCCCGATGCTGAGGTCGGCCCGGTGGTGGAGTCCGAGGCGGCAGTGTCGCTACCGTCCTCCGATGCGGCCGACTGCTGCGATTCACCTCCCGTCAGCGAACATCCTGCGAGGGTGAGCGCCGCGCCGAGACTCAGGACAAGTGCCTTGGTATGCCGACGAGTTGCGTGGGTAGGTAGGGACATAGTGACCTCCTCAGTCAGGAGGGGTGCTGGGCGAACCAGCGAGACTCGACTTCCTCCACCGGTATGAGCCGGATCAGGTTCGAGGGTCTGCGGCTCGGTGCCGCACTCTCAGCGCGTGTGCGCTCCCCTGTCGTTGACCCCAAGCCTACACATGCCGAGCAGCACGGGCACGCTGGGGCAGGCGGTGTGGCAGGCTATGCAATGATTGCGCCAAGGCCATCGCTCCGCGCTCCTGTGTACAAGAAGTCAGCCGGTCACCTCCCGCAGCCTCTGCTCAAAAACAACTGAGCAGCACACGCAGGGGATTCAGCAAAGCGTGCGAAGGTAGGCAGCATGGTTTTCTTAACGTTCGTCACCATGGCGGTGATCCTGCTGATCATCCTCGGCAAGGCGGTCACTCCGCGGTCTGAGAAGAAACCCGTGTGGCGGTGGAAGTTGGACGACTATGGCGCCGCGTTGCGGCGCGGCATCGTTCTGTTGTTGGATGCCGGGGCACGCAACCGCTGGCGGATGGAAGCTCTGCACAACCAAGCCAACTACAGCGAACGTGGACGCATGGACGGTGACCGGCTTCCCACCGACGAAGCGCCTCACCCGCCTGAGCAGATCCCACCGGGGGCAATCCCGCCGCACCTGCGCGCACCCGGCGCTGGGCCTCAATATCGGCCCGACGGTTGGGTCGCTTCGGCCGACGACGAGGGCGACGATGACCCCCTCCCGCCGACAGTCCGCTAAGGATCACCAACCGCTGCGGGTCTTGATCGCGTACTCGTACTCGATGCACTACCGGTTAGGTGTCTTCGCTGCCTTGCTGGAAGAGCCCAGGATCGAGGCGACTCTGGCGGCGGGGCGCACACCGGGCGCCGGCCGCAACACCGTGTCGCCCGTTGACGAGGCAGATCTGCCCGCGCTGCAGTGGCACCGAACTCATTCGCTAGGCCCGCTGCGGTGGCAGCCGAGTCTGCTGCGGCAAAGCCTGTCCCGACGCTACGACGTGGTGCTCTGGGACCCGTCGATATATTCGGTGACCATGTGGCTCTCCGCTGCACTGCTGCGCGCACAAGGTCGCACGGTGTTGTTCTGGGGACTGGGTTGGACAAAGACGCACGGCCGCTTCAAGGAGCGGATCAAAGTTGTTGCCTTCCGCCTCGCCCACGGCTTCCTCACTTACGGCCCACGATCGGGTGAACTGGCGGTGGCGGCGGGGTATCCGCCGAGTCGGCTCAGGGTGATCGGCAACAGCATCTCGGACACCGCCCCTGCGCGCGCAGCGATAGCACGGGGTATGCCGAATCTGGATCCGCTGGTCTTGGGGGCGGCGCTGCGGCTGACCCCACGCAAGCGCGTCGATCTGCTGATCCGGGCCGTGGCAGCCTTGCGTAAGCATGACATCAACGCCCGAGCGATCATCGTGGGCGACGGCGAATGCGCTGAAGAACTTCGGTCGCTGGCCGCCGAGCTGGATGCAGACATTGAGTTCCTCGGCCCGCTCTATGCCGCCGATGAGATCGCCGCCTACTACAAGCGCATCCACGTCACGGTGATCCCTGGCGCGGCCGGTCTCACGATCACCTCCTCACTGATGCACGGGCGCCCGGTGATCACCCACAGCAACGCGGCAAACCACGGGGCGGAGTGGGAGCAGATGGAGCCCGGGATCAGCGGAGCGTTCTATGACGAGGGCGATCTGGACTCCCTGGTGCAGACCATCCTGGATGTGCGGGATCAGTTAGGTGCCGCCCCCGGCGCCTCGACGAAGGTTGCCGAGCAATGCCGTGCCGCATACCTCGAGCACGGGGACCCCACGGCCCACGCGCGGCGCATCGTCGACGCGGTGCTCGAGTTCGCCGACAGCAGAGGTCAACTGGCCCCGCGATAACGGTCGACCACTGCGTCGATCAGTCGCGGGTGAACTCCGAGGGCGGCAGCGCTCACGTCGGCCCCCAGAGCAGTGACGCGATGGAGAAAGAACCCCGGCGCCAACAGGCAGGGCAGGGCGGTGACGTGGCGGGCACCGCCAGCGCGGAGATCCTGAACGACGTCGGCGGCCTGGGGTCCTGTCCCGGACAGGAACCCGGCTCGCACCGGCAGCCCTGTGCTGGCCGCGACGAGAGCGGCCAGACACATCACTTGCCGCCGCGCCTCGACCTGCGAGGAGCCTGCTGCAGCGAGCACGACGGCATCAGTCTTTGCCGCCGCGTTCACCGCATCCGCTTGGGGTTGATTCAGCGTATCCTGCCCCTCATTGCCTGCGATAAGACTTTGCCGAAGGCGGTCCACCAAGGCCTGGACCACCTCTGGACTTACTCCGAGCGCCGAGGTCAGCACCGCTGAGCCACCCGTTCGCCGGATAAGCCTGGGAACGTCAGAGCGGACGTGGAATCCGCTCGTCAACAGGTAGGGCACGACGACCGCGTCGAGTCGCGCGGCCAGCACCGACCCCGCCTCCGGTTCGCACACGTCGACAAAGCCAAGGGATGTGTCCACATCCGGCAGTTGTCGAGCAACGTGCCGTGCAACGTCATGAAGTAACCTCTGCCCTTCGCGGTCGGCCGTTCCATGGGCCAGCAACACCAGGGGTCGAGGCGCGCTCGAATGCTGTCGCGTCATTGACCCACGACCTGCCGCAGCCCGCGGCCGCGCTCGACTGGGGAGTTGTTGGCGGTGGCTCCCTCAGACAGCAGCGCTACCCGATTGGCGCCTGGCAGCGAGCGACGGGACCGGGTATCGATCCTGCCCTGTCGATGCGCTGCGCGGATCGATGCCCGCACGGCGCTCGCCCG
>JBBSNC010000137.1:0-7422 GCA_038232855.1 Actinomycetales bacterium | reverse complement strand
GAGTCTTGCCCGTGCCCGCCCCGGCCAGCACCACCATCGGCCCGAGCGGCGATGCGGCGACACGTCGCTGCTCGGGGTCGAGTGCGGCCAGGATGTCGTCCGGGCTTCTTTGAGTGCCCGCGGGGACCGCGCTGGCGCCGCCAGACTCAACCGTCACGAAGGGTCATGCCCGCGGAATGGGTCCTGCAGTTCATGCGGCTGCTCGATCTCCTTACCAAACCAGTGTTCGATCAGTCGTCGGGCGATCGATACCCGGGGCGGCAAGGCCACCGCGCCGGATCGGACGGCATACGCCAGTTCACCGCGAGCAAACCAACTCGCTTCGGCGATCTCTGCCGGATCCAAGCGCAGGTCGGTCTCGAAAGCGCGAGCGGTGAAGCCGACCATCAGCGACGCCGGAAAGGGCCACGGCTGGTTGCCCCGATAGACCACATTGCGCACCGTCAATCCCACCTCTTCACTGACCTCGCGGGCCACTGCCGATTCCAACGACTCCCCCGCCTCCACAAAGCCCGCCAGCACCGACAACCGGCCTTGCGGCCAATGCGGTCCGCGGGCCAACAGGATGCGATCTTCGTCGTCGGTGAGCGCCACGATCACCGCTGTATCGGTGCGCGGATGATGCTGCGAACCGTCCTGGCTGCATACGCGCACCCAACCGCCCTCCGTGGGCTCAGTCGCGCTGCCACACCGGGGACAGTAAGGATGCCGATCGTGCCAGTTCAACAGGGCAACCGCGCTGGTCAGGACCCCTGCGTCGGTATCGCCCAGTTCTTCACCGGCCTCTCGCAAGGTGCGCCAACCCTTCTTACCGGAGTCGGGGCGATCACGTTCCCCGGATTCGCGCGCGACGGCAACATGGTCACGATCACCGTCTCGACCAAGGAAGAACGCGAGTCGGGAGGAGTCGGCCACATCGGGGGATCGAGGGACTAAGCGAAGTTGCCCATCCACCCGACAGGTGCGCATCTTGCCCTCGACCAGGTCATACACCCGGGTGCTCGATTTCGACAGCGACGATCGCAATATCAGGGCGTCGCGGCGGCTCATCCCAGCACGGTCAAGGGTGCCCCGTGAAAGGGCTAGGTCGAGCAGGGTGTCCTCGGCAGCACTCACTAGCCCACTCTAGGCGCGCACCTTACGAGCGTGTCCAACTGCCCCACCACGCGGCCTCGCCTGCCGAGAATGGCCACGGCCACCACATACGGTGTCACTGTGACACGTAGCGACCTGGCTCTTGCCGGAATTGCCTGCGCCGCCGTGCCTGGGATGCAGCCGGTGTCGGTGCGCGAGGTGCGGCGCGGTGGCGACCCCTCGGGCGAGCCACCGACCCACCAAACGGCCATCGTCGAGGACAGCACTGGGCGCACCTGGGTGGTGCGCGTGCCGTTGAGCGCTGTTGCCGGTGCCGAGCTGGAGCGCAACGAGGCGTTGGTGTCCCAACTGGGCAAACACCTTCCCTTCAAAGTCCCCTCGGCCGCGGGGTTCGCCTCGCTCGCCCCGCACGAGGGCCGGGCTGCGGTGTACCCCTACGTCGAAGGTTCGGCACTCAACATCCATCGCATTCCATCGGGGGCCGGGTTGGCCAGCGCTGTGGGACGGGCGATTGCCGCCGTGCACAACATTCCTACCTACGTCTTCGAGGAGTATGCGGTGCCGGTGTTTGACGCCGAGTCGCATCGGGCACGGCGCACTGCAGAGTTAGACCGCGCAGCCGCGACGGGTTTAGTGCCCACGGGTCTGTTGGCGCGATGGGAGCAGGCCTTCGAAGCTGACCGGCTCTGGGATTTTGCTGCCACCTGCGTGCATGGGTCCCTGGACGGCTGGGCCTTCCTGGTGGCCTTCGCCGACGACGATGCGGCAAGTGGACGCGTCGTCGCCTTGACCCATTGGGACATTGCGGCGGTGACCGACCCAGCACAGGACTTTGCTGTGCTGGTCGATCAACTCCCGCCACCGGCCCTGGACTCGGTGTTGGAGAGCTACTCACTGGCGCGATCGACCCGTCCGGACCCGTACTTGATCAGTCGGGCCCGCCTTGCCGCGGAGATGCGTCTGATCAACGGGCTAGCCCAGGCGGCCACCACTGGCGATGAGCCCTTGGTGCAAAACCGGGTCGATGAGTTGCGCAAGCTGGATCGACTCACCGCCGCTGACACCTCCCTGGTGCCCGCGCCTCGGCCGGAGCCAGTGACGACGACTCCCGTGCCCAGTGATGCCGAAGGGGCACCGAAGGCACAAAGCACGGACGCGTCAGGGGTCAGTTCTGAGGCGGACGCGGTGATCACGGACGCAGTGGACATAGACGCAGTGGATATGGACGCAGTGCAGGTGGAGCAAGGGGATTCGGAGTTCGTGGAAGTGCATCGCGGCGATTCCGACCAGGAGCACGTTGACACAGATAGCAGTGGGGAAGGCGTAACCGGGTCCATGGCGAATGCAGACACGGACCTCGAAGTCGATCCGAGAACCACAGGAGAAGCCACCCAGGTGGAGGCTGAGGACGTTTCGTTCCAGGACGACACCGAAACGATTCCTGCAGTGCGGTTGGGCACCGAGTTGGATGAGTCCACCCGGCTCCACGATCTCTATGACATCCCCGAAGATGTCGACTCCGGCGGTCCCACGGCTGACAGCGACCGTTGACAGAGCTCTACGACGACAGCAGGGGCATAAGGATCTGCTCCAGTTCGGCCTCATCCGGCAGTTCGGGCCGCACGGTCTGTCCGCTCGAGGCATAGAAGAAGGCGGCGTCAACGTCGCTGATGTCACGCTGCCGCAGCCGCGTGTAGGCCACTCGGTACAGGGCTAGTTGCAGAGAGCGTCGGTCTTGTTCCGCGGCCGACCCGAGCCTTCCGGTCTTCCAGTCGACCACCGTGAAACCACCGTCCGGCCGAGCGAAAACAGCATCGATCCTGCCCCGGACAGTATGACCCGCAACCGTGGTGCTCACGTCGATTTCGATATCAGTGGGGTGTCGATGCGCCCACTCGCTCGCCAAGAAATGGGCTTGCAGCGTGCTGAGGTCGTCCTGCACGATCTGCCCTGACCCAGCGAAGTCCATCAGATCCACCAGGGCAGGACTTGCGTAGTGTTGCTCGACCCAAGCATGGAATCGCGTCCCTACATCGGCTTCTGCGCTGGCTGGCATCGGCATCGGTCGGCGCCGACGCAGCAGATAGCGCTCCCGGTCGCCAGCAAGCTCCAGCACGGCTAACGTCGAAACATGGGTGGGCAACGACTCATGCCGCCAGGCTCCTCGTTCGCGGGCGCGGTGTGCCCGCTCTGCCAGCAGCATGGCTACCAGCTCAGCTCTGGCACCACGGCCCTCGATGACGGGTGCCCCGTCGTTCGTCGGTTCGGCGGTGCTCGTGGGCGGCGTTGGTGAGTGGCTCGAGGGGTAAGTCTGGGCGAGCAGCCGGGAGGAGACCCATTCGGTCATTGCGACCCGGCGCGGACTCGCCGCTACCGGCCAGAGGGCGCGGTCTTCAACCGATGCGAGCGGGTTGACCGGTGCGACGTCGCTGGGCATGTCTGCCCATTCGCGGCAGACCAGGTCCACCTCGCCGCGGTCTGCAGCGATTTGTAGTTCGTCGAAGAAGCGGGCGCTGACCCGGGGCTTCTTACCGGTCGACCACACGGGGGCGCTGAGAAACATGTGTCGACGAGCCCGGGTCAGCGCCACATAGGCCAGTCGCCGCTCTTCCATTCCCGCGTGTGCTACCCCTTGCCCAGAGAAGGCGCTCAGTGCCTCGGTCAATTCGTGGGTGCTGGTGAGAGCACCCAGCTCCAGCGTCGGCAATCCGTCGCGGTCACCGCGCAGCGGATAGGGCAACGAACCGATGCGCGAGACCCACCCTTTGGCGGTATGCGGCTTGTAGGTCCACCCCTGCGCGCTCCCCTCGGACTCAGGGGCGTCTGCTTCGACCTGGCGGGCTGCACCGGGTACCGAGGGGAAGACTCCCTCGACCATGCCAGGCACCGCCACCACATCCCACTCCAGGCCCTTGGCCGCATGCACGGTCAGCACTTGCACTGCCCCTGATCGCACGCTTACCTCGGCCAGTTCCGGGATTTCGATGTCCTCCAGGGCGCGCTCATGCTCGCGCGCCGCTTCCAACCAGGCCAGGAAGCCCCCCAGGGTGGGACGGTCGGCGGTGGCAGCGAAGGAACTGGCCACCTCGATCAAGGCGTCCAGGTGTGCCCGAGACCAGCCCTGCGGCACGTCGGGGTCCGCAGCTACCTCGATGTCGAGACCAATACCGCGTTCGGCCTCGATCAAGAGGTCAGCCAAGGGAAGACCCACGCAAGAGCGCAGGTGCGCGATCACATCGGCCAGCGCTGAGAGTCGGTCGTGGGCACCGCTCGACAGACCGTGTCCCTGCGAAGACGCCCACCCCGGCGCCGGCAGGTGGTCGATCGCTTCACCGAGCGTGGCTTGCTCTTCGGGGTAGTCGGCCACGAGGACGCGGGCCCACGACCAGAGGGCATGCATGTCGGCTGCGCCAAGCCGGCACACAGGGCCCGCCAACAATCGAACGTGCTGATCCCCACGGCTCGGGTCCTGCACCGCCGTCAGCAGGGCGATGAGGTCGACCAGTTCCGGCGCATTGAGCAGACCGCCAAGACCCACGACTTCGATGGGCAACTGCTCGGCGCGCAGCGCGGCAACGACCGGTTCGAACTGGGCACGGTTGCGGCAAAGGACTGCGGCGCTGCACCCCGTCCACGAACCGTCCTCGGCATACCAGTGCCCGCGCACCCAGTCCGCGACGGCCGCCGCTTCGTCGAGGTGAGTGTGGCTGCGATTGATGGCCACCGAGCCGGTGGGGGCACCGGGGGCAGCGCCAAGGGTCGCCACCGGGACCGGGCTGGCGCTGCGCAGCGGGGCAGCGATCGTGTTAGCCGCTGTCAGCACGGCATGAGGGTTGCGCCAAGACGTACTTAACGACAACACCGGCGTGGCGCGGGCTTCATCGGGTGAGAACCGGTGCGGGAACCGGTTCAAGGTCGTGGAGCTGGCGCCGCGCCAGCCGTAGATCGATTGGTGCGGATCGCCCACCGCGACGACCGGCACCCGCTCAGCGCTCTCTCCTGAGCCCGAACTCACGCCGGAGGGTGCAAACAACGAGGAGAGCAAGACCATCTGCGCCTCTGCGGTGTCTTGAAACTCATCGAGCAACACCGCGCGATACCGGATGCGCTCGGCCCTGCCCACTGTCGGCACGTCCCGGGCCAGTGCCGCGGCGATCGCCATTTGATCACCAAAGTCGACCGCACTGCGTTCTTGCTTCGCAGCTCGGTAGGCCGCCACCAAAGGCAGGACCAGCCCCTTCTTCAGCAGGATGTCGGCCAGCGTGATCCCTGCTTTGGTGGCCCGAGCGCCTTCTCTGCCTGGCAGGGCACCCACGTGGCCAGCGCGTTCGGTCAACCATCGCTCCATCTCTGCAGGTTCGACAAGGTGCTCGCTGAGCTCACCGGACAGGTCGAGCACGGCACGCACGACCGTGTTTTCGGCGAGATCCATCAAGTCCATGTCACCGGCATAGCGGTGCACCACTTCGTGCGCGATCTGCCAGCACGCTGCCTCGGACAGGACTCGGGCTGCGGGCTCCACTCCGACCCGCAATCCATGCTCAGCCACTATGCGTGCGGCATACGCGTGGTAGGTGGACACCGTGGGAGCCAGCAAGAGATCAGGTGTGGGCGTCGCGCCGTCCGGCGATTCATCATCGGGAATCCACCAACCACTGTCGATCAGCGCCCGCAACTTCTCCGACAAGCGGGTGGCCAACTCGATGGATGCCTTGCGGGTGAAGGTGAGGCCCAGAATCTGCTGGGGGGCCACCAAGCCGTTCGCTACCAACCAGACCACCCGAGAGGCCATCGTCTCGGTCTTGCCAGAGCCAGCGCCGGCGACGACGAGCATCGAATCCAACGGGGCTTCGATGATCGCCACTTGTTCGTCGGTGGGCGGCCGTCCACCGAGGGCATCAGCAAGCGCACGCGCCGACAACCGTTGACCGCCCTCGGGGTGTGCGCCACTGTCATCGTGGCTTGGTGGGCTCGGTGTCCGCGCAACCGACTCCGTCTGCGTCATTGCCGCTCCCCCTCCGGTTGCAAGGGACAACACGCCCGCACCACGCAGCTGCGGCACCACGAGCCCTTGGTGGCTGGAAAGTGCGTGCCCGCCATGCCGTCAGCGGTTGTCTCGATGAGGTCGTGCGCCCAACGCGAGTTCTCAGCCGCGCTCAGCGGCGGTTGCATCTGCGGCAGGCCACTCTTGACACCTGCAGCGCCGAGATGGGCCAAGGCAGCGCCACCGCTGCTTGCGTCAGGTCCGGTCTGCTCAGTGAACCCGCCCTCGACCACCGCCACTTGGTATGCAGCCAGTTGCGGGTGAGTGGCCACGTCGGCCGCTGCAGGCTTGGAGGATCCCGTCTTGAGGTCGACGACGATGACTGAGCCGTCGGCGGCGCGTTCAAGTCGGTCAACCTGACCAGTCAGACGGGCCCGGCCCAGGTCGATCGTGGTCGGTAATTCCACCCCGACGAGTTCACGCCCATCGCTGCGTGCCCGCGACCGGTAGACGGCGTACCGGCTGATCATCTCCTCCGCCCTGGCCTGCGCTCGGGTGGAGACCCATGATTCACCGGCACCCAACTCCGGCCACCGTTGCCGCAACGTCTGCAGCAATGCACGCTCGCTTCCCTGCGGATCGCTGGCCACAATGTCGTGGATCAGGGTACCGACGGTGCTGCTGAGCGCCCCCACATCGTCCCCACCGTGGCTGGTCAGCAACCATCTCAGCGCGCACTCGGAGTAGGACTGGACCTTCGATGGCGACACTCGCACAGGGCCTTCGGGGATACGGGCGGAGGTGCTGGACACCTGCTGCGCGTCATGCCAGGTCACCGGGTCGGCCCCGGCCACTCCCGCCTGAGCCAATTCGCTCAGCATTTCGGCGCATCGGTCACGTTCGTTCACCTCTCCGCGTTGGTGTGCGATAAGCAGATCGCGGCGCAGATCGGCGACCAGCCCGCGCAGCGTCATCCGGGCCGGCACGTCAGGCTGAGTGCGACGCGTGCCGCCGGGATCGATCACGTCGAGGAAGACCGACGGTTGGTCCTCAATGCTTGCGACAGCGCTGACGATCAGAGATCGCCGCGCCCTGGTCAGCGCGACATAGAACTGACGCAGCTCATCGCTGATGACCTCGGCCTGAGCTGATCGCAGACCCTCAGTCCCTGCAATGGCCCGCCCACGCAGCACGTCGACGAGCGCTTCGGCCCCGAGCAGGCTGCCGCGCAACCTGGTGTTCGGCCACAGGCCGTCCTGCACACCGACAACAGCAACGATGTCCCACTCGCGGCCGCTGGCCTCGTGTGGGGTGAGTACGTGCACCTCCTGCGCCCTGGCGCT
>JBBSNC010000136.1:0-7559 GCA_038232855.1 Actinomycetales bacterium | reverse complement strand
GCGGTCGCGCAGTGGCTGTTGGAGCACGAACAGGTTGAAGCAGTCTCCTATGCCGGCCTGCCGGGTCACCCCTCATACGAGCGCGCGCAGAAATACTTACCTGCTGGCGCCGGTGCGGTGTTGGCGTTCGAGATCGCCGGTGGCGCGGAAGCCGGCAAGGCGTTCATTTCTGCGCTGGAGCTGCACTCCCTGGTGGCCAACATCGGCGACGTTCGCTCGTTGGTGATCCACCCCGCCTCGACCACGCACTCGCAGCTGAGCGCCGAGGCTCAACTCGCCGCCGGAGTGACACCCGGGTTGGTCCGCCTCGCCGTGGGCCTGGAGCACATCGACGACATCCTGGCCGACCTGGACACCGGCTTCATCGCTGCCAAAGGCTCCTGATGAGTCGGCCATCCGGGCCGCCCAGCATCACGCAGCGACCACCCGCAGCGAGGGTACGCTCGATGCAGATCGGGGATCTCGTCACCGAATCCGGTGAGCAGATCAACGATGCGCGGATGGCCGTGCACTCGTGGGGCCGGCTCAACGCGGTCGCCGACAATGCAGTCCTGGTGCTGCATGCGCTCACTGGAGACGGTCACGTGGTCGGTGAGGCGGGGCCGGGCCAACCCACCCCTGGGTGGTGGCCCGGCCTGATCGGGCCCGGCTGCGTGCTGGACACCGACGAGTCCTACGTCATCGCACCGAACGTGCTCGGTGGCTGCCGCGGGTCGACCGGTCCGAGCAGCCCGGCGCCCGATGGTCGTCCCTACGGATCAAGCTTCCCCAGGTTGACGATCCGCGATCAGGTGAACGCCGAGGCTGGGTTGGCTGACGCGCTGGGGATCAGCACGTTTGCTGCCGTGATCGGCGGGTCAATGGGTGGTATGCGGGCGTTGGAGTGGGCGACGACCTATCCGGGCAGGGTGCGGCGGTGCCTCGCATTGGCCACCAGCGCGATCGCAACCGCCGACCAGATCGGGTGGGCCACACCGCAGCTGCACGCCATCCGCGGCGATGCTGGCTTTGCTGGCGGCGACTACTACCCCGGCCCGGGGCCACGAAACGGCCTAGAGGTGGCCCGTCAGATCGCCCATGCCACCTATCGTGCGGCCGCCGACCTGGAGGACCGCTTCGGCGCAGCCCCACAGTTGGGCGAAGAACCATCGGTGGGTGGGCGGTATGCCGTGCAGTCCTATCTGCAACACCACGGTCGAAAGTTGGTCCGCCGGTTCGACGCCAACTCCTATGTCGTGCTGACCGAGGCGATGAACAGTCATGACATCGGTCGCTCGCGAGGTGGCGTCGATGAAGCGCTGCGGCGCATTACTGCCGAACTGACCGTCGCCGTAGTCGACAGCGATCGGCTGTTCACGCTGGCCGACGGCGCAGTCCTAGCCCAAGCTCCGGCGTGCCGCCAGCTGCAGACCATCCACTCGCCATACGGGCACGATTCGTTCCTGATCGCGACCGAGCAGGTCTTCGGCATCATTGCCGGGGCACTCGGCAGCACGCCGTCACCTCGCGACACGACGGCTGAACGGAGCGCCGCGACGGCAATTCCTCGGCGACTGCAAGCCTCCGGCCTCTGGTAGCAGCGACCGATCCGCGCGCCAACACGGCATAATTACGCGCTTTCCCGCGCGGATCGGTTGTTGGTGCCTGCCGATCTACTCCCGGTAGCGCATGCGGCCCGCTAGAAGGTCCGGGCTTACGATGAGCGGACCGGCGAAGGGAGTGCTATGGATTGGCTACGCGAAACGCAGTGGCTCTGGTGGACCGGCGCGGCCTTGATCTTGGGGCTCATCGAGATCGCCTCGTTGGACCTGGTCTTCACGATGTTGGCTGCCGCCGCCCTCGCCGCCGCCGCTGCGGCGTTCTTCGGGGCAACGTTCCCATTTCAGGTCATCGCCTTCGTCATCACCGCTGTCATTCTGCTAGCGCTCCTGCGTCCCCTGCTGCTACGCCGCCTTAAATTGACCGGCCCCGCCCCGACGACCAACGCGGACGCCAACGTGGGCAAGCTCGCCGAGGTCCTGGTCGCTGTCACCGACCGCAGTGGCATGGTGAAGTTGCGCGGCGAGCAGTGGACTGCCCGAAGCGCCGACCCCGGCCAAGAGCTGCCGCCGGGACAAATGGTCGACGTCGTTCGTATTGAAGGTGCGACTGCTGTGGTCAGCGCACAGCCCCCCGAGAACAACACAAGGAGCACGCAGTCATGAATATCGACCCGGCACAGATTGCTTTGTATGTCGTTCTTCTCCTGCTCGTCCTGTTCGTTGCCACGGCGATTGCCAAGGCGATCAGGATCGTGCCGCAGGCCACGGCGATCATCGTTGAGCGCTTAGGCCGGTATAGCCGCACACTGGACGCAGGTCTGCACATCCTGATTCCCTTTATCGACAAGGCCCGAGCCAATGTCGATCTGCGCGAGCAGGTGGTCTCATTCCCACCGCAGCCGGTGATCACCAGCGACAACTTGGTTGTCTCGATTGACACGGTCATCTACTTCCAGCCGACCGACCCCAAGTCTGCGACGTATGAGATCGCTAACTACATCCAAGGCATCGAGCAACTCACCGTCACCACGTTGCGTAATGTCATCGGTTCGTTGGACCTGGAGCAGACGTTGACCAGCCGCGACCAGATCAACGGGCAATTGCGCGGAGTGCTCGATGATGCCACCGGGCGATGGGGCATCAGAGTGAACCGCGTCGAGCTCAAGGCGATCGACCCGCCGGCCAGCGTGCAGGACTCGATGGAAAAGCAGATGCGGGCCGAGCGGGATCGGCGCGCGACGATCTTGCATGCCGAGGGTGTCAAGCAGTCCGAGATTCTGACCGCGGAGGGCCAGAAACAGGCTCGCATTCTGACCGCCGAGGGAACCGCCCAGGGCGCCATCTTGGAAGCCCAAGGTGAGGCCCGCGCGATCCTGCAGGTCTTCGACGCGATCCACAAGGGCAATGCGGATGGCAAGTTGTTGGCCTATCAGTACCTTCAGATGCTCCCGCAGATCGCCCAGGGCGATTCCAACACGCTCTGGGTCGTCCCCACCGAATTGACCCAGGCTCTGAACGGCATCGGCAATGCCCTCGGCGGCCAATCCGGTAGCGCGGGCTCGAAGGGTGATTCACCCCTCGATGCCGAACCAGGCGGGGTGCGCCCGGACGCTGAGGTACCTCCAGCGGCTTTTGGCGAAGGGTCGCCGGAGCCCGCGTTGGAAGACCCGAGTGAGGCACTGCGCAGGGCGCGCGAAGAAGCAGCCGGGGCCTCTCGCGAGGCCGAGAAATCGACGCAGCTGTCGCGCCCGCGTCGCGGAGCCGCGCCCGCTAAGCCGCAGAACGAGGCATCCGAGCAGCCTCAGCAACCGTCCTCAGAAGGCTCACCCGAGGCCTAGTCGGGTCAGGAAAGCTGTCGACGCTTGAGGCGCACGACCCCACTCCTACGTCCTCGAGCGCACAGTTGCCGACTCCGCGCAGGGTAGGAGTGTGCCGAAAGCTTCAACAATGCGGTCACGCATCTCACGTCGCCGGAGCCCACTGCGCGGGTTCGACATCTTCGGCCTCTATCGATGCCGCCAGCACAAGGCGGCGTCCCGGTAGGCTCAACGCGCACTTACCCCTTGACCCGTCATCCCTTGGAGTCCCATGACCGCCGACCCCACGACCGCCGACCCCACGACCGCTGACCCCGACTTCGATGTCGTCCTGCTCGGGACCGATATCGGGATCTACGCCCTGGCCCGGGCGTTCCGCGAGCGATACGGCATCCGCAGCACGGTCATCTCTCGCGTAGTGGCAGGGCCGATCGCGAACTCGAAGTTCATCGAGACGATCGAACTGGGCGACGACGCGGAGCGTCAAGACACCCTGGATGAGTTGGAGCGGCAGGGGCGCACGCGCGCCGAGGCGGGGCGCACGACCTTGTTGTTATCTAACGCCGACTCCTTCTCCCGTATGCTCAGCGAGCAAGCCGAGTGGCTTTCGCAGTGGTATGTCGTGCCGTCGGTTGATGCCACAGTGCTTGACCTCGTGGCGGACAAGATCGAGTTCGACCGGGTTTGCACAGAGCTCGGCATCCCGACTCCGCGGACGCTGATCCAAGACTTCAGCGATGCCGACGACCCGGGTTGGACCCCAGAGGTAGTCGACCTGACCTTCCCAGTCGTGGCCAAGCCGGCGGTAGGGGCCGCCTACGAGGGTCTGAAGTTTGAGGGCAAAAACAAGATCTACAAGGTAGACAGCCCCACCGAACTCATCGAGATCTTCGCCCGCGTCAAAGGGGCCGGCTTCCGCGACCGGTTTGTCGTGCAGGAGCTGATCCCCGGCGACGACACCGCGATGCGCTCGATCACCGCATACATCGATGCCTCCGGCACAGCGACCCTGCTGGCCACCGCGCAAGTGCTGCTCCAAGAGCACCAGCCGCTAGCCATCGGCAACCCGGCTGCAATGGTGACGACGCCATACCCGGAGCTGATGGCTCAGGCCGAGCGGATGCTGGCCCATGTGGGCTATCGCGGGTTCGCCAATTTTGACGTCAAGTTGGACCCCCGCGATGGCGTGATGAAGTTCTTCGAGATGAACCCCCGGATCGGTCGCAACAACTTCTACGTGACCGCAGCCGGAGCCAATGTGGCCGAGTTCATCACCACCGATCTGATCCAAGGTGAGTCACACGAGCAGGTCATCGTGCGCAACGAGATTCTCTACTGCGTTGTGCCGATGTTCTTGTTGCGGCGCTATCTCAGCCCCGAACTGAAACAGACCGTCAAGCGGGTCACCCACAAGGGGGTCTTCCACCCGTTGGTCACGAAGGACTCGATGCGCCGCAAGTTCTACGTCGCGGCAGCCAAAACGA
Source organism: Actinomycetales bacterium (assembly GCA_038232855.1). Lineage (GTDB taxonomy): Bacteria > Actinomycetota > Actinomycetes > Actinomycetales > Dermatophilaceae > Ornithinicoccus. The sequence goes on along the minus strand of JBBSNC010000136.1, from coordinate 2,717 downwards.
ACTACATCCGCAAATATGCGCGCTACTACCCCAAGCAGACCGAGTCAGGCTTCTGAGCCTTGTGGTGCACGAGCAAAGTGCCATGGCTTCATACACTGGGCTCATGAACGGGCAGACTGTGACGTGGCGGCAACGTGTGGCGTCCCTCAGCCTGCTCTTGGGCTTCCTCCTCGGTTTCGCGCTGCTGGGCCCGGTGTCGGAGGTGTGGGCTCATGACGAACTCACTGACACCGCGCCCGTCGACGGCGCCGAACTGGCCGAAGCGCCCGCCGAAATTCAACTTGACTTCAGTGCTGACCTGGCACCTGTCGGCTCTGTTGTGACGGTCGCGGGGCCGTTGGGCGATGTCTCAACCGGGCAGCCGCAGATCGACGGGAGCACCGTCAGGCAGCCCCTGCAGGCGGACATTCCGCCGGGAGACTACGCGGTGACCTGGCGAGTCACCTCTGGCGACGGACATCCCATTTCAGGAGACTTTGACTTCAGCATCGCCTCGGCGGGCATCGAGGCACAGGACTCGCCCACTGATGGGGACTCGGCGACGCGGACCACCAGCGGCCCATCCGGGGACCTCGAGGTGGCCACGGCTAGTGCCCCGCCGGATGACCGGGCGGCCAACACCGCGGCCGCACCGGCCCAGGGCAATGATTCGGGTGCTTCGGGCAATGCACTGTGGGTATGGGGTGTGCTCGCCTTGGCCCTGGTCACTCTCGGGGGCTTGGGGCTGGTGGCTGTGCGGCGCCGGTAGGCGAGATCGGCAGCGACACCACACCTTTTGGGCGGGGTGGATGCGGAAGCACGCCTGCCCCTCATGTACCGTGTCACCTACGATTCATACACATTCCCGGGCAGGCTCCGCGCTCGGTTGGCTGCACACGGCCACCCGTCAGTGATGCCCCCCGGCAGACGCATGAGGGGGTCACGCCATGGGGCGCGGCCGGGCGAAAGCCAAGCAGACCAAAGTCGCACGGAGACTGAAGTACTACTCTCCCGACACCGACCTATCCGCTCTGGAGCGGGAACTGAAGACGAGTGAGGCAGACGGCGGTTCGTCGTACTCGGCGGTAGTTCCGGACGAGGATCAGGAGCAATACATCGCTGACCACTACGGTCGCGGTCAGCGTCGGATCATTGACGCTGAGGGATCGGATCCCGGCGATGCCGATGACGACCTAGAATCCTCGACGGAGTCCGGCTCAAAGCCCGCCTCACGGATGACGCCCGGGTCGTGGATGAACAAGACCTAGTTGGCCCCTACGGGATGGGATCCGATGAGGGCTACTGAGCCTCCTTCGACTCCTTTGGCGCCCTGAACGACGTCAATACCGCGACCAACCGGTGCCACCAATACCTCACCGAGGGCCCACGCGTTCAGGCCCGTTGACCGACACAGCCGCATGGCCGTCTCGCTGTCTGATGCCGACACGACGACCACGAAGCCGACGCCCATATTGAGCGTGCGTTCGATATCCGCTTGCGGTACCTGACCCCAACGCTGCACGGCCTCGAACACCGCAGGTGGAGTCCAACTCGAGCGATCGAGCGTCGCGTGCAACCCAGCAGGGAGCACACGGGCGACATTTGTGGCCAGCCCACCGCCGGTGATGTGCGAGAGCGCATGGACCTCGACTGTGCGGTCCTGGATGAGCGCGAGGAGGTCGCGGGTGTAGATGCGCGTGGGCTCCAGGGCCTCTTCGCCCAGGGTGCGACCGAACTCTCGGATGTGGTCCGTGTAGTCCAAGCCAGCCTGTTCGACGACGCGTCGGACCAACGAATAGCCGTTCGAGCGCAAGCCGGAGGAGCCCAATGCGATGACCACGTCGCCGGCAGTGACCCGGTGTGCGCCCAACACCCGGTCGTGTTCGACAACTCCCGTGGCTGCACCCGCGAGGTCATACTCACCCACGCCCAGCAGGCCTGGATGCTCGGCCGTCTCACCCCCCACAAGGGCCACACCTGCCAATTCACAACCACGGGCGATCCCCCCGACGATGGCTGCGATTCGGTCCGGGACGACATGCCCGCAGGCGATGTAGTCGGTCATAAACAGCGGCTCGGCGCCGCAGACCACGATGTCGTCGACAACCATGCCGACGAGGTCGATGCCGATGGTGTCGTGCAGGTCCAACGCCTGCGCGATGGCCACCTTGGTGCCCACGCCGTCAGTGCTGGTGGCCAGCACCGGATGCCTCATCTCGCGCAGCGCGGATGCGTCGAACATTCCGGCGAAACCACCGAGCCCGCCAAGCACCTCGGGGCGGCTGGCACGAGAGACGGCCTGTTTCATCAGAGCCACCGCTCGGTCGCCCGCCTCGACATCCACCCCGGCTTCGGCATACGTCACTGGTTGATGGGACACCCGCTCCGGGACGTCCGTCATGGTCGGGTCAGCGCGTCGGCTCCGCCGAGGTTTGAGCCGATCGGCACACCCTCGACATCGAGCATGGCGGCACTGGGGTCCGGCAGATCGAGAGTGCCCACGTCACTAGAATTGCGGCCCTCGCGCACCCCGAACTCCAACTCGAGCACGTCCTTGCCCACCTGACCGTCCTCCGGCAGGCCAATGGGATAGACACCGGAGAAACACGCGGTGCACAATTGATCAGGCGCCTGGGCCGTGGCGGCGACCATCCCTGACTCGCTGATGTAGCCGAGGGATTCAGCGCCAAGCGCGGCTCGGATGTCGTCCGTTTCCAGGCCATTAGCGATGAGTTCAG
>JBBSNC010000135.1:0-7572 GCA_038232855.1 Actinomycetales bacterium | reverse complement strand
GCCGGAGCCAGGTATGCCGCATACGAGATGTCCGTGCCGTCAGGCCCCTGGACGGTGTCGATCAGCGAGCCGAGACCGATGCCCATCGCAAGCAAATAGAAGACCGGCTCGAAGAATCCGGAGGCAAGGACCATCCAGTTCTGCGAAACAATCACCCGAAAGCCGCGCTCGAGCACAGCCCGTGTGTTTCCGGAGTAGACGCCAGACAGGGCGGGAAGACTCATCTCAGGCCGCCAACCGTCGGCCGTAGACCCGGTGCGCCCAGCGCAATCCAAGGACGGTCAGGGCGCCGAGGAACACCAGGTGGGTGATGACCAACCACGTCGGCTCTACCGCCCCGTATGCCGCCATGCGCGCGAGCTGGGTGCCGTGCCAGACCGGGGAGATCCAACCGATCCACTGCAGATACACCGGCATCGCGGCGAGCGGGAAGAACGTGCCGGCAAACAGAAACATCGGCATCACGATGAATCGCTCGATGAAGGCGAACTGATATCCCTCTTCCTTCACCGTGGCCGCATACGCCTGCAGTGGCGCCCCGAAGGAGGCGGCGCTCAACACCGCGATCGGGATCACCAGCGCCGACCATCCGATCTCGACAGCGCCGAAGGTCAGCATCACCAGCCAGAAGACGCTGGCCTGGGCCACAAAGCGAATCATCACCGCAATGAGGTGACCGTTCGCGATCTGCCGAGGCTGTAGGGGTGAGGCCGCGGGAGCGAAATAGAGACGGTGCCATTTGAACCCGTCCATCACCGGGTAGGTCATCTCCGATCCCACCGACATCACAACCGATGCGACCAACAGGGCCGGAGCGACAAACACCAGATACGGCACACCGTCGACGTCGCCGTTCTGCTGATCGACCAGGGTGTCGAGCCCGATGCCCATCGCAACCATGTAGAGGACGGGCTCCAGCACTGCACTGAGCAGGACCGAAATCCCGTAAGCCCGCATCGCGCGCAATTGGCTCTCGGCGTAGTACCACGACCCCCAGATGCGCGCACGGGTCGCGCTCACTTGCGGCCGTAGAGCCCGACCGGATCGGGCCATCGCGGCGATGTCGAGGCCGTCTTGCTGACGCGCTTCCTCAGTCAACGAGGGTCCTGCCCGTCAAGCGAAGAAAGACGTCCTCTAGCGAAGATCGCCGCACCAAGGATGTCATCGGGTTCAGCTCGCGCCGACTGACCTCCTCCAACACCGCTTCACCGTCATCGGCATACATCAGAATCCGATCAGGCAACACCTCGAGGCGTTGCGCGATGTCACCTAACGCTTCGATCATCTCGGCGTTGCGGCGGGAGCCAAATCTGACTTCGACAACTTCGCGTGTGCAGTGCTCGCGGATCAACTCTCTCGGTGAGCCCTGCGCCATGATCGACCCCCGATCGACCACGACGAGCCGGTCGCACAACTGCTCGGCCTCATCCATGAAGTGCGTCGTCACCACCAACGTGGTGCCCGCTTCCTTCAGTCGGAACAACCTGTCCCACAAAGTATGCCGTGCCTGCGGGTCCAGGCCCGTCGTGGGCTCATCCAACAGCAGGATTTCCGGCTCATTGATAAGCCCCCGGGCGATGGTCAACCGCCGCTTCATGCCCCCAGAGAGGTTGCCGACCTTCTCCTTTGCCTTGGACTCCAACTGGACGAAGGCGAGCAGCTCATCGGCCTTCGGCCCCAGATAGCTCCGAGACAGGCCGAAGTATCGGCCATACATGATCAGGTTCTCCCGGACTCGCAACTCCTCGTCCAGGTTGTCTTGTTGCGGCACCACGCCGAGGTGTGCCCGGACCTGCGGGCCGTGCTCTGCGGGATCGAGCCCTGCCACGGTCAGCAGGCCGCCAGTCCGGTCCAGGGTGCCGCCAATCATTCGCATCGTGGTCGACTTCCCGGCGCCGTTCGGACCAAGCAGTCCAAAACTCTCCCCCGGGGCAATGTCGAAATCGATGCCATCAACAGCGCGCAAGTCACCGTAAGTCTTGGTCAGGCCCCTGGCATGAATCACTGGCCGCATCGGCTCAGGTAAGCCCATTGACCGCCACCAGCACCAGCGCCGCCAGTGGATACAGGAAGACCATCAGCCATTGAAGGGCCGCAGGCGGTGCGCCCGCAGACGTGGCCTGTGCGTCTGGACCAGAGGTGGGACGGTGTGGCCATGCGGCAAAGACCGACGCGGCCAGTAGCACCGCCGCGCTCGCCATGGCTAGCGGACCACTGAGAGTGAGCACTGCGGGCGGCGACAGAATGTAAGCCACGGTCACGATCGCAATCGATCCCAGCGCTACCACCAGCACCGGAATGGGGCCGCTGCGCGTCAGGATGCCGATGAAGCGGCGCGACCAGACGAGCACCACCACCCCGAGGACCACAACGACCGCAGCGGCGATGACACCCCCGCTGCGAAGCGAGAGATCCGCGCCCGCCCGCAGGGCCGGGGACGCGAGAGCCGCCACGATGACCCCAAGGACTCCGCTGACAGTGCCGCCTAAGTCACGCAACCGGTTGGCCGAGGGCGCGGCTATGCCAGAACGCTCGCGAATGAGTTTGCGAGCTTAGGACTCGGCATCGCCGAACTCGCGCCGTGGCCCCCGCTCGGTCCGGGCGCACTGCGCCCGGACCGCAGTCATGACCTCGTCGATCTCCTCATCGCTCCACTGCTGGTCGCGCAAGACGGCCACGAACTGATCCGGCCAACTCGGCATGTGCAGCGCCACCTCAGGCGCCTTCGAATTCTGCCTTGCCTGGGCCGTTAGCCACGAAGGACGTCATTCCGATCTCGCGATCCTTGGTCGCGAAGACGCCGGCGAACTGCGATGCCTCGATGGCAAGGCCGGTGTCGAGATCGGTTTCGATGCCTCGATCTATAGCTTCCTTGACGGCACGGATGGCGTATGCCGGACCGCCGACATAGCTCTGCAGTCGTTTCCGCGCCGCTGCGTAGACCCGATCAGGCTCTACGACCTCGTCCACCAACCCGAGGCTCAACGCCTCGGCGGCATCGATCATGCGACCGGTGAAGATGAGGTCCTTGGCCTTTGCCGTGCCAATCAACCGCGGCAAGCGCTGCGATCCCCCGGCTCCTGGGATCACCCCGAGCAAGATTTCGGGCTGACCCAGTTTGGCATCACTGCCCACGACACGAAAGTCGCAGCACAGGGCCAGTTCGCAACCGGCACCAAGCGCATACCCCGTGATGGCGGCCACTGTCGGCTTGGGGATGCGAGCCACCGCTTTGAAGCACTTTTGAAGAACGCCGGCTCGGTCCACCATCTGCGGATAGGTCATCGCCTGCATCTCTTTGATGTCGGCACCGGCGGCAAACACCTTCTCGCCGCCGTAGACGATCACCCCGGCCGCTTCGGCGCATGCGGAGATCTCGGTGGCGGCCTGCCCGATTTGATCCTGCACCTCGATCGAGAGCGGATTCATCGGCGGCCGTTGCAGCCGCATCGTGGCGATCCCGTCCTCGACATCCCACGTGACGTACTGCTCAGTCATCCTTAGCCTCCTTCGGCTCCGAGAGCCACGGCTGCACCTGTGTTCCCTCGGGTTTGTCGGCATCCTCGGTGGCCGATTCCTCGCCAGCCTCGCCCGCTCCCGACTTGGCCATGACGTTCTTGTGCCACAACGCGACGGCCTGCAGCAGCAGACTCACACTGATCGACACTTTGACCTTTGGATCCTCGCGCTTGGCAATGATCTGTTCGACGGTGAGGATCAGGTTGCCTCCAGCGATCCCTGCCTTCACCATGTTCATCCCCAACGTGATGTCGTTGCAGGCGTTGAGTCTGGTCTCCAAGTCCTGCGGGATCCGGTCGGAGATCTTCCACTGACCGAAGGTGCGCATGATGTCGAACTTTTCGCCGTCCATCGAGCGCACAAAAAGCTTGTGCTCGGCTGCGGTGAACGCCACGTCGCCTTGACCATCCAGATCGGGATCGAACTTCAGGTCCTGCAACGCGTCAAGCACCCGGCCCCGCAGCGGGTGCACTTCGGGCGGCGGAGGGAAATCGGGGAGGGAGGTGGGGTCGCTCATGATCCCAACGTACCGACTCTGCCGCGCCCCGACCTACAGTGTCGGCCATGACCCTGCCTTTTCGCCCCTATCGGCATGCCATCGACACACCGCCTGGCCTCGGCGTCACCTTGGACGAAGACGGGGCCGAGGTGGCGGTGCTGGCCAGGCACGCAGACTCGGTCGAAATCTGCTTGTTCGACACCGATGCCCGCGGCGAGCCCACCGAACGAAGGGTCCAGCTGAGCCGTAACGCCTACGGGATCTGGTGGGACCGCATACCCGGGGTGGGTGCTGGGCAGGAGTACGGATTTCGCGTGCATGGCCCGTGGGAGCCCACCTCGGGCCATCGGCACAACCCGGCAAAACTCTTGCTGGACCCTTATGCCAGGGCGATGTCGGGCGGGGTAACGTGGCGTCCAGAGATCTATGGCCACGTCGTCGATCAGCAGTGGCAGGGCGATGGGCAGACGCGCGACAAGCGGGACAGCGCGGCATACGTCCCGCGCAGCGTGATGGTCGGGGATGGCTTCGATTGGACCGGGGACGTGGCGCCGGCTATCGAGTGGACCTCGACGGTGATCTACGAAGCACACGTCAAGGGCCTGACAATGCGCCACCCCGGCATACCCGAGGCGATCCGCGGCACGTATGCCGCACTGGGTCATCCGGCGATCCTCGAACACCTGCGATCCCTCGGCGTGACCGTGCTGGAACTGCTGCCGATCCACGCGTTCACCCACGAGCCACATCTGCAGCAGCTCGGCATGTCCAACTACTGGGGATACAACACGCTTGGTTTCTTCGCCCCCCACGCTGGGTATGCCGCAGCGACCGATCCTGCTGCCGTCATCGACGAGGTCAAGGGCGCGGTGAAAGCCCTGCACGCGGCCGGGATCGAGGTCATCCTCGACGTGGTCTACAACCACACCTGCGAGCAATCCGGCGCTGAGGGAGCAACGTTGAGTTGGCGGGGGTTCGACAACAGCACCTACTACCGCCTGGATGAGCGCGGCCGGGACGTGAACGTGACGGGGTGTGGCAACACGATCGATACGCGCGAACCGATGGTCGCCCGGATGGTCTTGGATTCGCTGCGCTACTGGGTGCAGGAGTTTCACGTTGACGGCTTCCGGTTTGACCTGGCTCCGGCATTGGCTCGGGGGCGTGACGACGGCTTCGACCCCAACCATGCCTTTCCTGTCGCGCTGCGCACCGATCCGTTGCTCTCGAGCGTCAAGCTGATCGCCGAGCCTTGGGACGTTGGCATTCACGGCTGGCGCACCGGGCAGTTCCCGCCGCCGTTTGCCGAGTGGAACGACAGTTTCCGGGACGCTGTGCGCACCTTCTGGGGCCCAGATGTGGCGCGGGACGCAGCGGGTGAAAGCAGCCATGGGGTCCGCGATCTGGCCACTCGGATCGCGGGCTCGCGTGACCTGTTCGAACTCCACGACCGAGGGCCGATCGCTTCGATCAACCTGATCACCGCACACGACGGTTTCACGCTGGCTGACCTCACCGCATACAACGAAAAACACAACGAGGCCAACGGCGAAGAAAACCGCGACGGACACGGTGACAACCGGTCGTGGAATCACGGGGCCGAGGGCTGGAGCCAGGACCCGGATATTCTCGCCGCTCGCGGGCGAACGATCCGGAACATGGTGGCGACGATGTTGTTGTCGGCCGGGGTGCCGATGCTGACGGCGGGCGACGAATTTGGTCGAAGCCAGGGTGGCAACAACAACGGCTATTGCCAGGACAACGAGATCTCCTGGCTCGACTGGGATCTCGCGCCGTGGCAGGTCGCCCTCCTCAAAGACGTACGCGAGCTGACGGCGCTGCGCGCTCGGTATGCCGTGCTCCGCCCGCGGGAGTTCCCCACCTTTGATCCCGTGCCCGGCCGGGTGCGGTTGCGCTGGTTCGACGAAGCAGGCGAGGTCATGCAGGAGCACCAGTGGGGAGACCCGCATCGACGGTGCCTTCAGGCCCTTTTCGACACCGAACACGATGGCTCACCGGAGCCGGCCGTGTTGCTCGCCGTCGACGGCAGCGCTTGCGGGGTCGACCTACAGGTGCCGTCAACAGCCACCTCCGCCTCTGCGACCCACGTGGTCTTGCGCTCAGCTCCGCGGACCTGACGCGAAGGCCACCGTGGCAGAACCCCTCGAACAGGCAAGGGACGTGCGGCTAGGGGGTAGCGACCAGGCCCAACTCGGCGATATTGCTCAGGCGCTCGTGCGCGGGGAGCACTCGCACAGTCCAGCCCAGTGCTCCAGTTCGGCCCAGCACAAGATTCCCGGTGAACTTGTGCCGCCCACCCTCATAGGTCTCTGCGTGTGAGAGGGCAAGGGTCTCGACATCGCTGAGTTCATCGCTTCGGCTCGCCCTGCCCAACACCATCTGCACCAACACCTCGGCCGGGGTAAGGTTGTCGAGAGTCACGTAGGCATGCACCTCGACGGCATCCCCGATCTGCGGAGTGTCGCCGATCCCTTCGGCTTCAAGGTGATCGATGTGCACAAGCGGCCAGACCTGCGTCACAGATTCGACGTATGCCGAAAGCTCACGTGAGCCGGCAAAGCCGCCCTCGGCAACGGCCCAGCCGGCGCGGGCCGCCGGCACGTACAACTGCTGGGTGTAGTCGGCCACCATCCGGTCGGCCAACACCTTCGGCCCCAGCGTGCTGAGCGTGTGGTCGATCATGTCCATCCATCGATGCGGCACGCCATCGGCATCACGGTCATAGAAGGTGGGCACGACAGACTGTTCCAGCAGTTGATAGAGCGCAGCCGCTTCGAGGTCATCGCGGCGCTCGATGTCAACGACGCCATCCGCGGTCGGGATCGCCCAGCCGTTGCGGCCGTCAAACCATTCATCCCACCAGCCGTCCATGATCGACAGGTTCAACGCGCCGTTCAACGCCGCTTTCATCCCCGACGTGCCACAGGCTTCAAAGGGCCGCAGCGGATTATTCAGCCACACGTCGCACCCCGGATACAGCTTCTGCGCCATTGCGATGTCGTAGTTCGGCAAAAAGATGATCCGTCCACGGACCTCGGGGTCATCGCTGAACCGCACCATCTCTTGGATCAGCGCCTTGCCTGTGTCATCCGCCGGGTGTGACTTGCCGGCAATAAGCAACTGAACGGGGCGATCGGGGTCCAGCAGGATCTTCTTCAACCGCTCAGGGTCCCGCAGCATCAGCGTCAACCGTTTGTAGGTCGCCCCACGCCGAGCAAAGCCGATCGTCAGCGCGTCGGGATCCAAGACGTCCTCGACCCATCCCACTTCGGCTGAGGTGGCACCCCGGCGCTTCATCGATTTGCGCAGCCGCTTGCGGGCATCGGCGACCAACTGCTCACGCAATTCGCGCTTCGTAGCCCAGAACTCGCTCCGCGGGATGTCTGCGGCCCGGGTCCAGATGTCTCCGTTCTCCACCGACTCCTCCCCCAGGTGCGTCCGTGCGAGGTTGATGATCTTGCGGTCCACCCACGTCCCGGCATGCACGCCGTTGGTGATCGAACCAATCGGCACTTCTTCGATGTCGAAGCCCG
>JBBSNC010000134.1:0-7577 GCA_038232855.1 Actinomycetales bacterium | reverse complement strand
GGTGTAACCACGTTCCAGATCGGGCTCGTTGCGGCGCAACATGATGTGCGAGAGGTTGAGCAGCACATACGACACAGCCGCGCCGAAGACAGCAATGTTGATCAGCAGCCCGCCATCTTGAAGGATCGAGGCCAGTAAGAAGCCGATCGTGCCGGGAACGATCAGCGCTACGTAGTGGGTCTTGCGACCGCCGGTCAGCGACAGCACACGGGGCAGGTAGCCAGCACGCGATAGCGCGAACAACTGCCGCGAGTAGGCGTAGATGAGGGAGAAGAAGCTGGCGATCAAACCGGCGAGTCCTGCGTAGTTGACAAAGTTGGCCAGCAACGAGTTGTCGCCGTATGCCGTGCGCAACGCCTCGGGCAGCGGATTGTCCGAGGCACCGATCGCCTCGGCACCACCAGCGCCGGGCACGAGAGTCAACATCAGTGCCGCGGTGACGAGCAGGATCATCATCGCCACGATGATGCCCTTGGGCATGTCCTTCTTCGGATCGCTGGTCTCCTCTGCAGCCAGCGGCACACCCTCGACAGCGAGGAAGAACCAGATGCCGTAAACGAAGGCCGCGAGCACCCCGGTAATCCCATACGGCAGCAACGCGCTCGACATCGCCGACCCGTTGGGCTCGATGTTGGTCAGGTTGGCGGCGTCGAACTTGGGGACCAGACCGATGACGGTGACGATGAGCGCGAGCATGGCGACCGCGGTGATGGCGAACATCACCTTCAGTGCCTCGCCAACGCCATACAGGTGCACCCCAACGAAGATTGCGTACATCACGAGGTAAATCCACCAGCCGTTCGTGATGCCGAACAGGCCGAGGGCTTCGATGTAGCCGCCAATGAAGACCGCGATTGCCGCTGGGGCTACCGCATACTCGATCAGCACTGCGATCCCGGTGGCATAGCCGCCGAGCGGGCCGAGCGCCCGGCGCGCGAATCCGTATCCAGCGCCCGAGGTCGGAAGCGTGGAGGCCATTTCGGCCAAGCCGAAGACCATGCAGGTGTACATGATCCCCATCAAGACGGTGGCAATGAGCAACCCGCCCCAGCCGCCGACGTCGATGCCGACGTTCCACCCGGCGAAGTCACCGGAGATCACGTAGCTGACACCGAGCCCGGCGAGTAACACCCAGCCGGCTGCACCGGCCTTGAGTTGCCGATGCTCCATATAGTCGTCGCCGGTTTTTGCCGAATCGGTTGACTTGCTCATGAACTCCGCCGTCCATTGGATCAGTTGTAGACCATTAGCGTGCCCCCGAATTGTGGCGCGGGTCATTCATCGCGTCAAGCGCTACGGCGTACCGTGGCGCAATGGGCACTGGGCTGGAGCGCATGGACGCGCCGCTGGTGACTCCTGTGCGGACGGGCAACATCTTTGAAGAAACGATGGAAGCGCTGCTGCAGGCAATCCGCCTAGGGCAGTTCGCGCCCGGATCGAAGTTGCCGTCGGAGCGAGATCTGGCCCAAACGCTGCGGGTCTCTCGGACAACGCTGCGTGAGGTTCTGGCACATCTGAGCAAGAACGGCTTCGTCACGATCCGACGCGGCCGGTACGGCGGCACGTATGTTGCGCAGCCGCCACCCCCGCTGCGTGATCAACGGGTCAGCGACTTGGATCATCGTGAGGTTGCCGACCTGCTCACCCTGCGCCGAGTTGTTGAGCCCGCCGCCGCCGAGTTAGCCGCACAACGGGGTCTCTCATCCGCACAAGCAGATCAGCTGTCAGCGGCCCACAGCCAATGCAGCGCAGGGAAGAGCTCGCAGTTCCGCCCGCTGGATTCGCGGCTGCACCTGATGATTGCCGAACTCTCCGGGAGCCCGCGGCTGCGTGCAGTCGTCGCAGAGACGCGCGACGGGGTCAACGCCCTGCTGGACTGCATACCCCTGTTGCCGCCCAACCTGGAGCACTCAGCTGCCCAGCACGAGGCGATCGTGAAGGCGATCATCGACTCCGAGCCCGATACGGCGCGGCAGGCCATGCTCAATCACATCGATGGCACAGCCGCGCTGCTCAGGGGTTTCCTCGGCTGACCCGCGCACGCCCTCCTGTCGCGGCGAGTTCACTGACGGCTCGCTCGAAGACCCACGGGGCACCTGCCGCTAGCGGCACAATGAGGCGTCGAGCTCTGACTGAGTGGGTGGCACTCAGCAGGGCAGTGGTGAGCAGTGTGCTGCGCCAACTCACCGCATGAGCCCAGCGCGGATAGCGCTGTGGGTGCCCCGAAGCGATTGCTGCCACTGCGGCACCACCTTGAGCGAAACCCACGGCCATTCCCTCTCCGGTCAACGCGTCGACATAACCCCCGGCGTCGCCGACGAGCAAGACGCGGCCGCGAGCCCGCGCGATCGCTCGCTGCCGTAACGGGCCTGCCGCACGAACGTCGGACGCGGCCTGCGCCCCATCGATTCGCCGCAACAGGTGTGGAAACCGAGCGAGGTGCTCAGCGAAGGTGCCCTTGACACTCGTCAGGATCGCCACGCCGATCATCGCGTCATCGACTGGCGTGACATACACCTCTGCGCTGGGACCCCAATGCACTTCGACCCGGTCGGTCCATGGGGGGACGGCAAAGTGCTGTCGATAGCCGAACCGGTGGTCGGCGCGGGTGTGCGAGGTCGTGGCCGGCTGGGCCAACTGAATCTCCCGACGGGTGCGGGAGTGCAGGCCATCGGCCCCGACGGCATACCGGGCGCACAGCGTGCGCTCGCTGTGGGCCAGGGTGAGGGTGACGTGCTGGTTATCTTGGGCCAGCGAACGCATCGAGTCGCCGAGGTGCGTGACGCCGCAGGCTGTCGCGCGGTCGGTGAGCCGCCGATGCAATTCGGTCCGTCGCACCCCTCGCCCGAGGCCGCCGGAGAAGTCGGCATAGGCGTAGCGAGTGCCGTCGGTGTAGGCAATACCGCGCATGTCCGCACCGCGAGGATCAACGCCGAGGTGTTGCAGCGTGGCGAGGGCGCCGGGCATCAGGCCCTCCCCGCACGCCTTATCGATGGCACCGGTTCGCGGCTCGATGATGATGGTGTCCAGACCGGCGAGTCTTGCCTGGATGGCGGTGGCCAGCCCCACCGGGCCGCCACCAATCACCAGCACGTCGGCATCCAGGGTGTCGCTTGCGGGGTGGGTCGTCATCGCACCGAGTCCAACGCCGCATTTTCGGTGCGGATCCGCACACTCAGCAACCAGGCGTTGAGCACGGTGAACACGGCCGCAGTGATCCACGACGTATGCACCAACGGCAACGCGAAGCCCTCGATGACGACCGCCACATAGTTCGGGTGTGAGATCCACCGATAGGGGCCGCGTTGGCACAGCGGTATGCCCGGAGCCACGATCACCCGGGTGTTCCACGAGTTGCCCAAGGTGAGGATGCACCACCACCGCAAGCCTTGGGCGGCCAGCACCATGGCCAGCATCGGCCAGCCGAGCAGGGGGATGAAGTCTCTGCTGCCAAAGGCCGCCTCAGCGAGCGCACTGACCAACAACGCCGTATGCAGCACCACCATCGGTGGGTAGTGCCCCCGTCCGTACTCGATGCCACCGTGAGCGAACGCCCAGGCCGCATGCCGCTTCGATACGACCAACTCTGCGACGCGCTCGCCTGCGATGAGCGCGATCAGCACGGCATACCAGAGAAGGGAGTTCAGGCTCACGCTCTCGAGGCTCACTGCGTCCATGTCACCCCTCTTCTGGCGCTTGCAGCAGCACCATCTCCAGGCAGAAGCCGGGCCCCATCGCCATCATGATGCCGAGGCTTCCCGGTTGAGGCCGGTAGTCACTCAGTGTGTCCGCTAGCACGTGCAGCACCGAAGACGAGGACAGGTTGCCGATGGCATCGAGCGAGCGCCACGTGACGGCGAGCGCGGTCGGCGCGATGTCGAGCGCTTGCGCCAGTGCGACCAATACTTTGGGGCCACCGGGGTGAGCAACCCACCACTCGATGTCGTTTCGGGCGAGGTCGCGTCGAGCCAAGAAGTCGTCGATGTCTGCACGCACGTGGTCGCGGACCAAGTCGGGCACCTCGGCGCCGAGCACGATGCGCAGGCCGCCGGCCCCCACATCCCAGCCCATCGCGCGTTCTGTCTCCGGATACATCCGGCTTCGGCTGGCAAGGACCTGGGGCGCGCACGCTGTGGTCTCGCGGCGGTGTCGCCGGGCAGCTTCGGTGCCGAACAACACGACAGCGGCAGCCCCGTCACCAAATAGCCCGCTCGCGACCAGATTGGCCATCGAGGTGTCATGGCGCTGCACCGTCAGCGAGCACAATTCGACTGAGAGCAACACGACCACGTCATCCGGGTGACCGATGAGGTAGTCATGGGCGCGAGCTACTCCAGCCGCTCCGCCGACACAGCCCAGCCCGACGATCGGGATGCGCTTGAGATCAGGTCGAAACGGCATACGGGCTGTCAGTCTCGCCTCTAGCGAAGGCACTGCGAGGCCGGTGACGGTCGTCGAAATGATCATGTCGACCTCTGCCGGGGCGATTCCGGCGTCGTCGAGTGCTTGGCTGACCGCCTCCTCGGCCAGGTTGGTGCCGACCTCGATGAAGGCGTTGTTGGCGCTATCAAATGTGCGCGTCGTTTGTGCGTAGTCCTCAATGGGCAATGCCAAGTGACGATGCGACACCCCGGCGTTGGCGTGGATCCGGGCCAGCGTTTCGACTTTGGCCACAGGGAGGCCAGTCAGGTCTGCCAGTGTCGCTGTCAGTTCCCCTTGGGAGTAGCGGTGCGGTGGCAGCACGCCTGAGACTGATGCGATGACCGACACCCCCGAAGCCTACGAGGCGCCGCTCGAGTGCGCGCCATAGGCTCGTGCAGTGAGCACAGAACAGGTGGTGTTGCTTGATCGCCGCGGGCGCGTCATCGGCCACGCCAACAAACGCGAGGTGCACCACGACGCGACGCCGCTGCATCTCGCGTTCTCGTGTTACGTCATTGCTCCGGATGGCTCGGTCCTCGTCACGAGACGTGCGCTGAACAAGCGGGTCTTTCCAGGCGTGTGGACGAATTCGCTGTGCGGGCACCCCGGGCCGGGGGAGTCGTTGCCTGATGCGGTATGTCGCAGAGCTCAGTTCGAACTGGGGTTAGTGCTGGCAGATATCAGGTTGGTGTTGCCCGATTTCGCCTATCTGGCGCAGATGAACGGCGTGGTCGAAAACGAGATGTGCCCGGTGTTTGCGGCCATTGCCGAGTCCGACTCTGCGGGGGCAATGGCGTTGAATCGTGACGAAGTTGCTGCCGTTGCCTGGATGCCGTGGTCTGAATTGACGCGTCGAGCCGAGCAGCCGGGTTGGTCCCCATGGATCCGGCAGCAGATCGTGGCGCTGGACGCGCTAGGGGCGGATCCGAGGCAGTGGTCTGACGGGGACCCGGCGGCCCTGCCCCCCGCAGCTCGACCGTCAGTCCCGGGAGCTCAACTCTCAGTCCCTGGAAGTGACTGACATCCCCGGTTCGCCGGGGGCCGGGGTATTGGCGACCGTGCACGGCCTGGTCGCGGCTGCTCACCCTGGTCCGACGTTCGCGGTCTCGACGCTCTCAGGCCTGCTGGCCATCTCCTTCGATGCCCCGGCTGTGCTGGTGTTGCTCGCGGTTTTCAGCGGCCAACTCGTCATCGGATGGTCGAACGACTTGATCGACGCAGCGCGAGATCGCAGCGATGGCCGGGTAGACAAACCGTTGGCGACCGGCCAAGTACAGCAGAGCACCGTGGCAGTTGCTCTCGCGGTCGTCGCCGCGGTGAGCGTGGTGACCTCGTTCGCGCTCGGCTGGGCTCCGGGGCTGTTACACATGGTGTTGATGGTCGGGTCCGGGCTGGCATACAACCTCAAGCTCAAAGCAACGATCTGGTCGTTTGTGCCTTACGCCCTCGCGTTTGGGTCGCTTCCAGCCGTGGTCTGGCTCGCCAGTGGCACGAGGCCTGCTGACGTCGGCCCGACTGTGAATGGACCCCCTGTCTGGATGCTCCTGGTGGGGGCCATGCTCGGGGTGGGTGCTCACCTGCTCAACGTCCTACCGGACCTGGCAGATGACGCGCGCCACGGCATCCGCGGGCTGCCGCACCACCTAGGGCAACGCCGCACGCAACTGCTGGCACCAGCACTCCTTGCGGCGGGCACCGTGACGGTGGTGACGGCAGCGCCGGGCCCGATCCCCTGGTGGGGTTTCGTGGTGTTGAGCGCGGGCGGAGGCCTGGCCATCGTGGCTGCGACGAGCAGCGGCAAGACGCCCTTTCGCGCGGCCATGGCGCTGGCTCTGCTGACGACAGCGACCCTCGTTTTTGGCTCGTGGTCCTGACGGTCTCGGCGATTTCGTCCTGCGCGGGGGTGTGTCAGACCTTGGTGTGAAGGTGGACATATGTTCGATTCGTTGCCGGTGGAGGTCACCCGCGTGGGTGGGAATGAGTTGGTCACGGCGTTGGAGGACGTGGACCGGTTGCGTGCGAAGACCGAGACGTTGACGGTGCGGCTGGTCATCGAGGCTTTGGGACGCAGTTTGCCCGGTGATGTCGGTCTGAGCGCTCACGAGTGGGTGGCGCTGTGTTGCCCATGGCTTTCACCTGCGCAGATCAACGACATGGTGACTGTCGCCTGTGGTGTGGGCGATCCGTTGCACGCGGGGATCCGGGAGCAGGTGTTGGGCGCTGGGTTGCCGGTGCGACGGGCTGCGTCGGTGTTCCGCGCGTTGGGGCGGGTGAAGCCATTTTTGGAGACCACCCAAGTCCCGGAGACGGGGGTGAGTTCGTATCAGCAGACAATCAGTTCGTTGCTGGCGGTGGCCGCGACACCTCAGTACAACGACAGGGATCTGAAGCGAGTGACTGACCATTTGGCTTCGGTGGTGTTGCCGGAGAAGGATCATGAAACCCGGCGCCGGGCCGCGCATACGTTGCGTGGTGTGAATGAGTCTTCGTTGGGTGGCGGGTCGTTGGTGCGGTTCGTCGTGACTTGTGACGTTGATGGGGCCGCGGTGTTCAGGGCAGTGTTGGCTTCTCCGTTGGCGGCGCCGTGTGCCGATGGGAGCGGGCCGGACCCGCGTACCCCGGGCCAACGCCGGTATGACGCTTTGTTGACTGTGATCAGGCGGGGGGTCGCAGGTGGGGACAGCACACCCACCACGGCGAAAGCTACAGTGGTGGTGACCATCGCGTATGACCCGCTGACTCGGCGACTGGCTGGGACCGGCTCGACTGTCCTGGGTGAGGTGTTGTCTCCGGAGACGGTGCGCCGGATCGCCTGTGACGCTGACCTGGTCCCGATGGTGCTCGGCACAGACCGGGAGATTTTGGATCAGGGGCGGACCAAACGGCTGGTAACCCCGGGCCAACGTAGGGTGTTGGAGCAGCGTGACAAGGGGTGCAGCTTTCCCGGGTGCACGATTCCGGCACCGTGGACCGATGCTCATCATGTGGTCCATTGGTCCCGTGATGGTCTATCGGACCTGGGCAACTACGCGTTGCTATGCGGGCGGCACCACACCCTGGTCCACGACAAAGACCTTATGGCCACCGTCCACGCCACCGGCGTGACGTGGCACGTCTAACTGACCCGCCCCACACCCGGCTGCGCGCCAGCCGGG
>JBBSNC010000133.1:0-7577 GCA_038232855.1 Actinomycetales bacterium | reverse complement strand
TGTGGTCGCTCGGGTGATGCGCTTGATCACCGACGGCGTGCTCGACCGCGAGGGCGTGGACGGTCTTGCCGCCCAGGTGGGTTACAGCGCCCGTCAGGTCGAGCGATTGGTGACTGCCGAACTCGGTGCCGGCCCGCTAGCCCTGGCCCGGGCGCAACGAGCGCACACTGCACGACTGCTCATCGAGACGACGCACGTGCCGATGGCCCAGATCGCCTTCGCCGCCGGGTTCTCCAGCATCCGTTCGTTTAACGACACGGTCCGTGCCGTCTTCGCCTCCACCCCCAGTGAGCTGCGCGACCTCGGCCGTCAGCGGCTATTGCGGGCCTCGGTCGTTGGCCATCCCGGCGACGCTATTGAGGCCGATGACCGAAGGGCTGGGCAGCGCATTGCTCTGCGATTGCCCTACCGGGGTCCGTTGCACGCGGACAGCCTCTTTGGTCACTTGGCGGCGACGGCTGTGCCCGGCGTGGAGCAGTGGATCAACGACGGATTCGCCCGCTCGGTCATGCTTGAGCACGGAGCCGCGGTGATCTGGGTGAAACCAGCCGCTGGTCACATCGACGTTGTCCTCACACTGCACGATGTGCGGGATCTGACCGCCGCGATGCAGCGGTGCCGGCGGATGTTGGACTTGGACGCCGATCCAGATGCGTGCGATGCCCATCTGGGCACCGACCCGGTCCTCGCGCCGCTGATCGAAGCCCGGCCAGGCACTCGCATTCCCGGCGGCATGGACCCGGCCGAGATGGCACTGCGCATCGTGCTGGGCCAACATATCTCGACCGCGGCTGTCGGCACGCTGACGGGTCGTATCGCGATGAGGCTGGGCACATCGTTACCCCCAGTTTTCGCCGCAGTGACGCTGGGCGAACACAGCACCCTTGACCGACTGTTTCCTAGCGCGGCCACGCTGGCGCAGTGTGACCCGACCGATTTGCCAGGTATGCCGGCCATTCGGCTGAGGACGTTGCGCCAGCTGGCCGCAGTCTTGGCTGACGGCACCCTCGATGTCAGCGCTGGGTCCGACTGGGCTAAGGCGCGCGCGGGACTGCTCGGCATACCCGGCATCGGTCCCTGGACGGTTGAGATGATCGCGCTTCGCTGTCTCGGCGACCCTGATGCCTTCCCGTCGACGGACTTGGGGGTCCGACGCACGGCGGCGGCGATTGGCCTCCCCGACAACGGCCGCGGCCTGCTCGCGCACAGTGCGCAATGGCAACCCTGGCGCGGCTACGTCACCCAAAGTCTCTGGGCCGCGAGCACTCATGCCGCTGCCCGCATGCCCACCACCGAGAAAGCGAGTGCAACCTCATGAGCACACACCACTACATCCTGAAGAGCCCGCTTGGCCCTCTCACCCTCGTCGCCACTGAGCAGGTGCTGACCGGGCTGTATTTCCCCGATCATCCTCATGCGCCAGCGGCGGAGTCCTTCGGGACTGCCCTCAGCGACGCCGACCTACACGGAGCAGAGGTGCTGACGCTGAGCCGGGACCAGGTGCGGGAGTACTTCGCCGGAAAGCGACGTGACTTCGACCTGCCACTCGCGCCGCAGGGCACGGAATTCCAGCATCGAGTCTGGGCCGCCTTGCGGGACATACCGTTTGGGCAGACCCGCAGCTACGGCGAGATCGCCAAGACGATCGAAGCGCCAAAGGCCTCTCGCGCAGTGGGCATGGCCAATGGGCGCAACCCGCTGGCCATCATCGTTCCTTGCCACCGGGTCATCGGCAGCGACGGATCGATCACGGGATACAGCGGAGGTCAGCAGCGCAAACGAGAATTGTTGGAGCGTGAGCGCAGCCAGGAAGGGGCGTCGCCGTGGTGATCGGAAGCTTCGATACGATCCGGGGGTGACTTCCACCCCCGGATCGGCCGACCTCGACGAGCCTGAGCAGATTGCCATTCGGCGGGGCAAGCGGTCCCAATTGATCGACAGCGGTATGCAGCCCTATCCGGTGAGGGTGCCGGTGACGCATGCGATAGCCGATGTGCGTCAAGAGTGGAGCCACCTGGAGCCAGGTCACGACACCGGGCATCCGGTAGGCATCGCCGGCCGGGTGGTGTTCATCCGCAACACCGGCAAGCTGTGCTTTGCCACCCTGCAGGCGGGCACCGGAGAGCGCCTGCAAGTGATGCTGAGTTTGGCCGTCGTCGGCGAACAGCCCTTGAGCCAATGGAAGGCGCTCGTAGATCTGGGTGACCACGTTTTCGTGGCCGGCAACGTCATGACGAGCAGGCGCGGTGAGCTGTCGGTGATGGCGCAGGAATGGACGATGGCCAGCAAGGCGTTGCGTCCGCTCCCGGTGTTACACAAGGAGTTGTCCGAGGAGCAAAGAGTCCGCCGCAGATATGTAGACCTGATTGTGCGCAGCGAGGCCCGCGAGATGGTGACTCATCGAGCTGCCGTCATGCGCTCAATTCGGGAAGTCCTACACGACGAAGCATTCACCGAAATCGAAACGCCTACGCTGCAAGCGATTCATGGTGGCGCAAATGCTCGGCCCTTCCACACGCATCTCAATGCCTTCGATATGCCCATGACGCTGCGCATTGCCCTGGAGTTGTATCTGAAGCGGGCCGTCGTTGGCGGCGTTGATCGAGTCTACGAAATCGGAAAAATCTTCCGAAATGAGGGGATCGATTCCGCGCATAGTCCTGAATTCACGATGCTTGAGGCATATGCGGCCTATGGCGACCAGTTCACCATGGCCGATCTGACTCAGCGCATCATCGTCGCCGCGGCCGATGCTGTGGGCACACGCCAAATCGACACTGGCACAGCGGTCATAGACCTCGACGGACCCTGGCTTTGGCTTCCGTTCTATGACGGTCTTTCAGCCGCGGTAGGCCAAGAGGTCAACGTCTCGACCGATCTGAGCGTGTTGTTGGACGTGGCGAAGCAACGTCAGGTCCGAATTGATCCGGAGCTGGACTCCGAGAAAGCCGCGATGAGGTTGTTCGAGCACCTTGTGGAGCCGACATTGGTGCAACCGACATTCGTGTGTGACTACCCCAAAGCTGCTCAGCCTCTTGCTCGGCCACACCGATCGAAGGCCGGTTTGATCGAGGCGTGGGATCTCATTATCGATGGGACAGAACGAGGTACGGCCTTTAGCGAGTTGATCGATCCCGACATTCAGCGACAACGCTTAGTGGATCAATCGGCGCGAGTTGCTGCCGGTGACGCGGAGGCCATGCAAGTCGACGAAGACTTCCTCCAGGCGCTAGAGCACGCAGCTCCACCGATGGGTGGGGTCGGTCTCGGGATCGACCGACTCATGATGCTGCTGACTGGGGTGGGAATCCGCGAGACCATCCTGTTTCCCTTCGTGAAGGCGCAGGCCTGAGATGGGTCCCTTGGAGGGTGCCTGGGGCGTGCTCGCAGCCTTACTACCCAGCCTAGGTCTCCTCTACCTCTTTTGGGTGATCATGAAACACATCCTCGAAGGAGACCGCCGCGAGCGTGCGGCACAACGCCTTTGGGAGGCCGAACGCGCTGATCACGAAAAGATCACGGACGCAACTTCGGAGGGTGAAAACGCCGATAGTTAGAACTCCTTTGTCATCTTGAGTATTTGGGGCATAATATGTTCTTGGTGGCTCGGTCCGTGTCCGTGTCACATCACCCCGATGAAGTTAGAGGTCAATTCCATGGCACAGCGAGTTCAAGTCATTCTCGAGGATGACGTCGATGGGAGTGAGGCTTCCGAAACCGTGGAGTTTTCACTCGACGGTGTTAGTTACGAGATCGATCTGAACGACGGCAACGCCTCCGCGCTTCGCAACGACCTGTCCAAATGGGTAGGTCAGTCGCGCCGCTCGGGGGGCCGTCGTCAGACACGTCGTCGTAATGGTGGTGGCAGCAGCGGAGCTTCTCGCGAAGAGTTGGCGAGGATCCGTGAGTGGGGCCGTTCCAACGGCTATTCAGTCAGTGACCGCGGTCGGGTGTCCCAAGATGTTCAGGATGCCTACGCTGCAGCACACTGACGTTCAACTCGAACGTCACTGAATGAGTAGGTCCTCGCGTCTCCCAATAGGGAAAACGCGAGGACCTACTCATGTTTGGGCGCTGGTAGGTAGTCGCCGACCTCGTGCAAGGGCACCTGGCGCAGCACGATTGCTCCCTGCGCGCCCCCTTCGATCTGTGACCATTCCCGCACGGCTGCGACCATTGGCTCTGCCCTCCCTCGCAGGGACCAGGGACAAATAGTGGTCTTTGCGGCGGCATTCTGCGACCAGTCGAAGAAGACTTTGCCGTGCCGCAACGTCTTAGTCATGCGCCACACGACCATTTCCGGGTGTGCCTTGGCTAAGAACTGCGCCAAGGTCTTCGCGACGGCGCTGACCTCGGCGGCGTGCCGCTCAGCCTCTAGGTCGGCATACAACTGCATGCCTTTGCTTCCACTGGTCACCGGGGTCGGGCTGAGCCCACTGGGCTGCATCCGCTCGCGAATCAGGAGCGCGACTTGCGCGCATTCACGTAACCCCGCCTCGGGGCCCGGATCCAGGTCGATCACCAGACGATCGGGGTGGGCGGGTTGGCCGGCAGAATTCAGGCGCCATTGCGGCACGTGGAACTCCAACGAGCCGAGATTGACCAAATAGATGAGGGCTGCCAGATCTTCGACCAGGGGATACCTCACGCTGCCACTGGTGGACCGGGAGCCGTAGCCGTGTCCGGTGATGGTGACTGACGACAACCAATCGGGGGCGCCGCTGGGTAGATTCTTCTCAAAGAAGTGATCCCCATCTACCCCATGCGGCCATCTGATTCGTGTGACCGGCCGCCCTGCCAGGTGGGCCAGCAGGTGTTCGGCTACCTCAACGTAGTACTGGATCACCTGAGCTTTCGTGGTGCCGGTCTGCGGGTACATCACTTTGTCCAGGCTGCTTACGCGCAGTTCCCGGCCCGCCACGACCAACTGAGAATGCGAATGCTCAGCCATCTTCGACCTCCGTCCGAGTCAGATCTAGCCGGATCCGCTGACACGACGGTTGGCGCAGCCGCCCGCTGCCGGTGTTGCCGAGCGCAGCCACGTCTATCACGATGCGAGGCGCGATCCACTCAGTGCCCCGTCGATCCACCTGCGGCACATCGCCGCTGAACGGGCAGTCCGCAGTGTCCGTAGCGGCGATGAGTTCGGCCAACTGGGCGCCGAGACGGCCGGCCAATCCGCTGCCCACCCTGCCTCGGTACACCAGGTCGGCGCCGCCAGTTCCGGGGTGCGGCGAGCCGACCAGGACGGCCCCGAGTCGGCTGCCCCCCACCTCTGGTCGCCACCCACCGACCACAACGCTGGAAGTGCTGCGATGGGGGAACTTGAGCCAATCCGTGCTCCGCCTGCCCTCGGCATAGACCGAATCGCGCCGCTTGGAGACCACTCCTTCCAACCCCTGCTCCTTGGTTGCCACAAACAGAGCTGCCCCGTCGTCATACGCCTGCGACAGCATCCGCGACGGGCCATCGGACCACAGCGACTCCAGCACTTCTCGGCGTTGTCGCAACGGCAGATCCCGCAGATCGAGGCCATCGAGTTCGAGGAGGTCGAACGTCACGTATGTCGCGGGTCGCTCGGTGGCGACCTGCGCAGCCATCGCTCGGCCTTGCGCCGAGGCGCCGATATGCACCCGGTCCACCACTTTGGAAAACACTGGCACGCCATCGACCCAGGCCACTGCCTCACCGTCGAACACAGCGTTGTCGGCAATGTGCGCTAACGCTGCGAACTCGGGGAACCCAGCGCTGACATCACGACCGGATCTGCTGCGCAGCACCACATTACCCTCGCGCACACGCGCAACGAGGCGCACGCCATCCCACTTAACCTCATGCTGCCACTGCGGGCCTGAGGGCGGCTCGCCACCATTGCGCGCCGCGCCGGGACTGGCGAGCATGGGTCTCATGGGTCCATATTGATGCAGTGCGAGCAATTTGGAAGGGAGCCGTGTCCTTCGGGCTGGTCAATGTGCCGGTCCGACTGTTCTCGGCAACCGAGAACCATGACCTCAGTTTCCATCAGGTCCGCGCCAGCGACGGATCACGCATCAAGTACAAACGCGTCGCTGCTGCCGATGGCGAAGAAGTGGCGTATCGCGACATAGCCAAAGGCTATGAAGCCGACGACGGCACAACCGTCATGTTGACCGATGCCGACCTGGCGACGCTGCCCAACCGCTCCAGCAAGGAGATCGCCGTCGAGAGCTTTGTGCCGAGTGCCCAGATCGACCCGATCTTGTACGACAAGGCCTACTACATCGAGCCCGACGAAATGGGCGCCAAAGCTTACGGCTTGCTCCGCGAAGCGCTGCGCGAGAGCGATCGGGTTGCAGTTGTCACGGTTTCGGTACGAACGCGGATGACGATGGCCGTGCTGCGGGTGCTGGATGACGTCATCGTCTTGCAAACGCTGCTCTGGCCGGATGAAGTCCGAGACTCCGGCGAGTTGAATCATCTCGACAAGGTCAGCGAGCCGAAAAAGTCTGAAGTGGCGATGGCGCACATGTTGGTGGAGTCGATGGCGGGAGATTTCACCCCCGAGGATCACGTCGACGACTACAAAGATGCTGTCGAGGCGCTGGTGCAAGCCAAGATTGAAGGTGGCGACACCTCGCAACCGGCGGGTGTTGAGGACGAGGAAGATTCAGGTGAGGTGGTCGACCTGTTGGCCGCGCTACAGCGCAGTGTCGATCGGGCCAAAGCGACCCGCGGCAAAGCTGGGTGAACGACACCGCTGCCAGTTCTCTGCGGGTGCTCATCGACACCCGATGGGCGAACCCGAGTGCCCTGCGCAATCCTGATCGTGTGGACGTCTGCAGCGTCATCGACGCTCAGCGCCGCGGCGAGGACCCGACTCGGTCTTGGCGCAAACGGGTGCATGCGGCACAACGACGGTGGTATCCGCAGGCACCCCCGGCGGTCGCTGCCACCTTTGTGGCGCAATGGGTGCTGCAGGCCTACGCCTCTGCGGCGGTCTTCACTCATCTCAGCCAGGGCAGTCCCGCGTTCGATGCCGTCTGGGTTCAGTTGGACACCAGGGGAGGATATCCACGCCAGGTAGTGGTGCAGGGGCAGGCAAGCCCGGCGATACCGCACGTTCCATCGCAGCCGCATAAGGTCTATCTCCCCTGGGCGGATGACTTCATCGACGCCTATCGACCCGGCATACCGATGAGCTCGCGGCAGCGCAGCGGCCTGGTGGTCGATGTGTGGACGGCCGCCACGATGCCTGCTGCCTCGCCTAGCGCTGCGACCGATGCGGATCCGCCGCCCCGACTCTCGTGCTGCTTTCTCTATGCACTCCCCGGAATGCGGATCTGTGACGGGTGTCCTCGCGGACGGCGTCGCGAGCCCGCTGGCACTTGCGCCGAGGGCGAACACAGCGCGGGAACGTCGCTGGGTGTGGAACAGTCCGGCTGACCTCCACGTTGAGTCCAGCAACGACACGTACCATCGAGGTCCTCGCGACATCAGGAGAATCCATGTTCGAACGGTTTACTGACCGAGCACGCCGCGTGGTTGTGCTTGCGCAAGAAGAAGCGCGCATGCTCAACCACAACTACATCGGCACTGAG
>JBBSNC010000132.1:0-7629 GCA_038232855.1 Actinomycetales bacterium | reverse complement strand
AGCAGGCTGGGGTCCACGTCGTCTATGGGATGGTCGGGCTGAAGACCCACGCCAAACTGGCGTTGGTGGTGCGGCAGGAGTCCGGTGGGTTGCGCCGCTACTGCCACATCGGCACCGGCAACTACAACCCCAAGACTGCCCGGTTGTATGAGGATATTGGGCTGTTGACCTGCGACGAAGCCATCGCCGAAGACATCACCCGGCTGTTCAACCAACTCTCCGGGATGGCCCCGAAAGCCAAATTCAAACGGCTGGCAGTAGCCCCCCGCTCGGTGCGCTCACACTTGGTGGAGTTGATCGATGCCGAGGCCGAACGCGGGGCCGAGGGTTTGATTCGCTTCAAGGTCAACTCGATCGTGGATGAGAAGACCATCGATGCGCTCTATCGCGCCTCGCGGGCTGGCGCGAAGGTGGATCTGTGGGTGCGCGGAATCTGCGCGGTGCGCCCGGGGGTGCCGGGGCTCTCCGAAACCATTACGGTGCGTTCAGTGCTCGGTCGCTTCCTGGAGCACTCGCGGATCTTCGCCTTTGGCGGAGGCGGTGAGCCGGTCGTGTACTTCGGCTCGGCCGACTTGATGCACCGCAACCTGGACCGCCGCGTCGAGGCGCTGGCGCCGGTCACCGACGAGGGCCAGGTCAAAGCACTGATGAAGCTGCTCGACCGGGGACTCAGCGATGCCATCTCGGCCTGGCATCTGAACGAGAACGGACAGTGGCGCAGACAACACCTCGGCGATGACGGATTGCCGCTCGCTGACCTGCAGACAGAGTTGATCGAGAAATACGCCACCCGCCGCCGTCCGGGACGACGTCGATGAGCGCCCAGCCATTGGATGTCCTGACCCCCTCGCCCGGACGCAAGGATGCTGCGGGCGCTGCGGCCGTGGTCCGGGCCGCTGGGGTGGTGCCCTGGCGGTGGAAAAAGGGTTCCTTGCAGGTGGCGTTGGTGCACCGCCCCCGGTATGACGACTGGTCCTGGCCCAAAGGCAAGTTGGACTGTGGCGAAGATTGGGCTGCAGCCGCCGCCCGGGAGACCCTGGAAGAGACGGGGCTTGCCGTGCGGCTGGGGGCGCGACTGCCCTCACAGACCTACTCCCTCGGTCGGCACAACGGTAAGCGGCAGAGCAAACGAGTCGAATATTGGGTCGGCACGCCGATCGGCGGCACCGGGGAGTTGGAGCACGAGATCGACAAGGTCGCCTGGCTGTCACCGGAGAAGGCGGCCAAGCGGTTGACCTATCCGCGCGATCGCCTTCAGTTGGATGCGGTCGTCTCCATGGCGGTCGACGAAGGTCTGGACACCTGGACGTTTTTGATCGTGCGGCATGCCAAGGCGATGCCGCGCAAGGCGTGGAACCGCGCAGACATGATTCGGCCCCTGACCACGATCGGTAAGCGCCGGGCGAGGCGGATGGTGCCGATCCTGACGGCATACGCCCCCGAACGGATCGTCACCTCGCCCTCGACGCGGTGCCACGACACGATGTCGCCCTTTGCTCAAGAGGCCATCGTCCCGTTGAGCACCAAGCGCGGATTCTCCGAAGAGGACTTCGACAAGCGGCCCTACAAGGTGGCCAAGCACATGACGAACTTCTTCCTCGCCGGCCGCAGCGTCGCCATCTGCACGCACGGGCCGGTGCTGCACGCCGTGATGGACGAACTGCTGCCCCATGCCGACTCCGGCAACGTGGAGCGGCTGCTCCGCAGGGTGAACAAATCGGCGATGGACAAGGGCGAGATCCTGGCCTGCACGGTCGTGGGCCGCGGGCGGGACGCGCGCATCGTCACCGCAACTCGCCACCGGATCCCGCGTTAGGGCCCCTCGAGCGGGGTTAGCCGAAGCGGCCGGAGATGTAGTCCTCGGTCGCCTTGTTGGCCGGCTTGTTGAAGATGCGGGTGGTCTCATCCATCTCCACCAGCTTGCCCGGTTTGCCGGTGGCTTCGAGGTTGAAAAAGCCGGTCCGATCCGAGACACGCGCAGCCTGCTGCATGTTGTGCGTCACGATGACGACGGTGTAGTCCTCTTTGAGCTCGTTGATCAGGTCCTCGATCGCCAACGTCGAGATCGGGTCCAGCGCCGAGCACGGCTCATCCATCAAGATGACTTCGGGCTGCACCGCGATCGCGCGAGCGATACACAGGCGCTGCTGCTGACCACCGGAGAGACCCGATCCCGGCTTGTCGAGGCGATCTTTGACCTCTTCCCAGAGGTTGGCTGAGCGCAGGGCCCGCTCGGCGAGTTCACCTGCGGCCTTGGCGCTGATCCGCGTGCTGTTCAACCGCACACCGGCCAACACGTTCTCCTTGACCGACATCGTCGGGAACGGGTTGGGGCGCTGGAAGACCATGCCCACTTCCCGGCGGACATCGACCGGGTCGACGCCGCGTGCATAGAGATTCTTTCCACCGATGGAGACTTCGCCCTTCACGCGCGCCCCGGGAATCACCTCATGCATCCGGTTCAGCGTCCGCAAGAAGGTCGACTTGCCGCATCCGGAGGGTCCGATGAAGGCCGTCACTGAGCGAGCCTCGATGCTCATGGACACATCGGCAACGGCTTGGAAGTCGCCGTAGTAGATATCGAGGTTCTTGACGTCGATTCGCTTGGACATGTGTGGGGGTCTCTCCAGGGTTGGGCGGTTCAGCGGCCAGTCTTCGGGGCGAAGAACGTGGCGATCAGGCGGGCGGTCAGGTTGAGGGCGATGACAATGACCACAAGGATCAAAGCTGCCGCCCAGGCACGTTCAAGGCTGGGGTCACGCACGCCGGGGTTCAGCGGCTTGCTGAACATCTCGTAGGCATAGACCGCCAATGTCTGCATCGGGCCGCTGAGTGGGTTGTAGTTGAGGGCATAGAAGCCGCCCACGGCCACTAAGAGCGGAGCGGTCTCGCCGATGACGCGGGCGATCGCGAGGGTGACCCCGGAGGCTAGGCCCGAGGCGGCGGTCGGCAGCACCACCTTGTAGATCGTGCGCCACTTGGGCACTCCGAGGGCCAGCGAAGCCTCACGCAGTTCGTTGGGGACGATGCGCAGCATCTCTTCGCTGTTGCGCACGACCGTGGGGATCATCAGCACAGATAAGGCGATCGCACCGGCTATCCCGTTCTTGGTGCCGATCCCGAAGAGCACTCCGAAGAACGCGAAGGCAAACAGGCCCGCCACGATTGAGGGTATGCCGGTCATGACGTCGACGAAGAAACGGATGGCCCGGGCGAATCCGGACTTGCCGCCGTATTCGACGAGGTAGATCGCCGAGAACATCCCGATCGGCACCGAAATGACGGTGGCCAGCCCGGTGATGATCACGGTGCCAAGGATGGCGTGGTAAGCGCCACCGATGAACGGTGCTGAGCCGTCGGCATACTGCTGATCAGCCAAACCGGTGATCCCGTTCATGGTCTGCTGCAAGAAGTCTGGGCTGAGCGAACGGCCAATGCCATTGACCAGCACGGTCAGCAGCAACGAGACCAAGGGCAACAGCGCGAGGGCGAAAGCACCGTAGATCAACGCTCGCATCAAGTGGTCCATACCCACCCGCCGGCCGGCGACGAGGCGGTGCGCGACATACGTCGTGACAACGTAGACGAGGTATCCACTGACGACGGCCAGACCGATGCTGCCCAGGATCAGCCAGGCCACCACGCCCACCAGGACTCCGACCACCAGAATCAGCCACACCAGGCGAGCAGGAGCTGGCTTGACCGGCGAACTGGTGATCCCTTCAATCTGGTCGAGGCGCCCGCCGCTTTTGCCGGTCGCAGTGCCGGTCTGCCTGCCCTGGGGTGAGGTCTTGGTCGGCGTGCTCATCAGTTGGCTCCGGAGAACTCGGCGCGCTTCTCTACGATCCAGCGCGCGAACAGGTTGACAGCGAGAGTGATGACGAAGAGGACGAGGCCGGCCGCGATCAACTCAGAGAGTCGCAATCCGGAGGCTTCGGGGAAGTTCAGCGCGATCTCTGAGGGGATCGTGGCATTGCCGGTCCCGATGAAGTTCAACCCAAGGGCACCAGGGGAAAGAATGATCGTCACCGCCATGGTTTCCCCCAGCGCACGCCCCAATCCCAACATGGTTCCGCCAATGACACCGGGCTTGCCGAACGGGAGGACGGCTATGGTGATCAGCTCCCACTTAGTCGCCCCCAGAGCCAGCGCCGCTTCTTCGTGCAGCTTCGGCGTCTGGAGGAAGACTTCACGCGAGACCGACGTGATGATCGGCAGGATCATCACCGCCAACACCAACGAGGCGGTCAACAAGGTGCGCCCCGTGGCCGAGGCATCCTCGAAGAAGGGGATCCAGCCAAGGTTGTCTTCAAGCCAGTTGTATAACGGGACCACTGCGGGGGCGAAGACCTGTAGGCCCCACATGCCGAACACGACACTGGGCACTGCAGCGAGCAGGTCGATCACAAAGCCGATCGCGTTGCCTAGTTTGCGGTTCGCATAGTGCGACACGAAGAGGGCGATACCGACGGCGACCGGGGTGGCCACGGCAAGCGCGATGACGGAGGCGATGAGGGTGCCGACGATCAGCGGCCAGACGTAGTCGAAGAACCCCTTGCCGCCACTGATGTCTTCCGGCGAGGCGCTCAAGACCGGTGCGGCCTCGATCATCAAGAAGGTGGCGACCCCGGCCAGCGTGGCCAGGATCAAGACGCCCGAACCCAGAGCGGCCCCGCTGAACAGCAGGTCGCCGAGTCGTTTTGGACTACCGGTGCCGGCGGTGCTATCGGTGGCAGGCTCTTGCGCCGCGACCTGACCTTCCGGCCTGTTCGACAGGGTGTCCGGCGACGGTTCCTCTGGTGTGCTCATCTCTTCCTCCGCGCTCTCACCACGACTCCCGCGGCGGTGATCAGGTCACATACCTGGTCACCGCCGCGGGCAGCGACGATATTCAGTCTCAGTTGCCGCCGCTGACCATCGACAGCGACTCTTCGGCCTGGCTACGCAGGTCATCCGAGATCGGAGCAGACCCGGCCGCGTCCGCTGCGGCCTGCTGTCCGTCCGCGGAGATCACGTAACCGACGAAGTCCTTGACCATGTCGGCGGTAGCGGGGTCGGAGTACTCGGAACAGACGATGTGGTAACTGACGAGCACGATCGGGTAGGCCCCGGACTCGGTGGTGTCGCGCGCCAAGTCGAGGGCGAGGTCGCCCTCGATGCCGGTGTCGGCCGGCTCCGACGCGTCGACGACCTTGGCCGCACCTTCGGCGGAGTATTCGGTGAACTCCCCGCCCACGCCGATGGCGGCGGTGGACAAGTCGCCGATCGCGGAGGCATCGGAGTAGCCGATGGAACCTTCGGTCGAGCCGACGACCTGAATGACGCCAGTGGTCTGCGCGGCGGCTTCGCCACCGCCGACCGGCCACACCTTGTCGGCTTCATAGCTCCACGAGTCGGGGGCAGCAGCCGCAAGGTACTCCATGAAGTTCTCGGTGGTCCCGGACTCATCCGAACGGTTGACGACCGTGATGTCCATGTCGGGCAGATCGGCCTCGGGGTTGTCCGCCGCAATCGCCTCGTCGTTCCAGGTGGTGATCTTCTGGTCGAAGATCTGGGCCAACACGTCCGGCTTCAGGTTCAGGGTGTCGACACCGGGCAAGTTGTAGGGGATGGCGACTGGGGAGATGTAGACCGGGATGTTCAGCGCTCCACCATCGCCGCAGACCTCTTTGGCCGCCTCGCGCTCGGTCTCGTCGAGGTAGGCATCGGACCCGGCAAAGGCGACGGCGCCAGCGAGGAAGTTCTCGCGACCGCCACCAGACCCGATCGCGTCGTAGGTCACGGTCACGCCAGGCTGCACGTCCTGGTAACCGGCGACCCAGGCCGTCATGGCCGAGTTCTGCGAGCTGGCTCCCGAGGCCTTCAGCGAGCCGGACAGTTCGCCGCCTGCGGAGTCGCCGGACTCACTTGCGGTGTCGTCAGAGCCGCCTTCGGTGCCGGACTCGGTCGGTGAGTCGTCGCCGCAAGCGGACAAGGTCAGCGATGCGGCCATCGCGAGGGCGACGGTCGTGCCAAATCGGTGGAGCTTCACGGAGTTCCTCTTTCAGGTAAGAAATGGGGCAGACCGGAGCAGCTTGGAACGCTACGTCTCAGGTGATGGCAGCGCTGCCAACTGAGTGGAACCGTAGAGTCGAGATGTGACGCTCAGTGCCTTCGATGGTGAACGCCTCGTGAACGACGTCTGAATCTCCAACGCAAACCGCGCGCCGCTTCTCAGGGAACGCCGCGGCCGAGTCAGCAGTTAGACTTCCCTGCGTGTCGGGCTGCGGAAGCCCCGGGCTCCATCACTAGCCGCTTCGAGCGGCCCCGCGCCGAGAGGCGCTCCCAGCCCGACACGTCAACCTCGAGTCGCACAACCCTTGAGCCAAACGCACGTTCACGGCAGCGCAGGCACAGGCAAGACTCAGGCCAGGTCGCCGCGCTCCCACAAGCCCGCACAAGCATGCAGGTCGCGGGCCATCTGCTGCATGTTTCCAGCCCGAGTGACAGCCTCGGTCGGCACGTCGTCCACGTCGGCTGCCGGGTCGACCAGCCCGATGGCGGCGACGTGCGCAAACGCCGAGGCTCGCTCCAGTGCCACGGCAAGGTCACCGGCGAACACCCCAGTAAGGATGGTCGAGGTCAACTCACGCAGATCCTCTGGTCGCGGCGGCTCGATCAAGCCTGCGATGACCCGATAGACATCGGCATGAGCCGCTCCTGCGGCGTAGGCGCGGGCAACCTCTACTGGCGCCCGCTGCACCCATTCGTGCAGCAGGTACAAGCGCCACAACGCCCCCGGCAGTGATCGGGCGGGGCGCTCTGCCCACATTTCCGCTAATGTCGCCAGTCCCACCTCAGGCACCAGCTCCACCAGTCGCGCGGTGACCTCAGGGTCCTGGCTGGCCCGCCCGCGGCCGACCAGCATGGCGGCGGTGCGGTGAGCCGCTTCGACCACATCCCCCGGGTCATCGCTCGAAACCGCGTCCAGCCTGGCCGGATCGGTCAATGCCGGCTTGTGATGTCTCACGTGTCACCCTCGGGCCCGAGCACGATCACGTCATGGCCGCCCAACGTGACCGTGTCGTCCTGCACATGCGCCTGGTCCCACACCGCGAGCGTATGCCGGTCCCTCACGTCCGGGGGAAGGTTCACCAGCGCCTCGCTCTCGCCGACGTTGGCGATCACGGTGATGGCCCCGCGCCGCACCCACCACATCTGCTGATCGGCGTCAATGCTCACTTCGGACTCGCCCAACGGAACCTCGCGCAACGCGGCAACCTCCCGACGTAAGCGCAAGAGCCGGCGATACCACTGCAGCATCCGCTGGTGCCTCGGCTGCTGTATCTCGATCCAGTTCAGCCGCGAGTTCTCGACGGTGGAGTCGGCCGTGGGATCGGGCACATCCTCGCTCCAGCCGTGTGCCGCGAACTCCGCGTTGCGACCGTCCCGGATGGATTGGCTGAGCCACTCCTCCTCATGCTGAGCGAAGTACTGCCATTTCGTGCTCGCTGCCCACTCCTCCCCCCTGACGAGCATTGGTGTGTACGGCGAGGTGAGCAACAAGGCAGCCCCGATCGCCGTCATACCATCGCTGGTGAGGTGGCACAACCGGTCACCGGCTGCACGGTTGCCCACCTGGTCATGCGT
>JBBSNC010000131.1:0-7655 GCA_038232855.1 Actinomycetales bacterium | reverse complement strand
GCCGCATATGTAACGAAGATCAGTACCCGCTCCGGGGTGATGACGACGTACTTCAGACGCATCACGCACAGCATGTCCGTAAGTCCGGCGTTTCCGATTCCCATCTCTTTCACGGGGCTGTTCTGCTCGGGCAGGTTGACCAGCCAATCGGCGCGGACGCGCTGGCGCTGCGAATACCCGCCCCAGTACCGCTCGCCTACGCCCCAGCCAGTGAGGATCACGCTGTCGCCGGCGGAGAAACGGTCCGAGTCACTGCTGACGACAGTGCCGGTGAGGTCGATTCCCGGCACCATCGGGAAGGAGCGGATGATCCGGTCTTTGCCGCCGAGAGCCATGCCGTCCTTGTAGTTCAGCGACGAATAGTCGATGTCGACCAGCACGTCGCCCTCGGGCAGGTCGGTATCGGTCAGTTGCTCAATGGTGGCGCTTTGGCCCTCAGAGGTCTCGCGGATGACAAGGGCATTGAAGGTGTCGGTCATAGTGTGCTCCTAGATGCGGTCGGTATGACGAGGGCGTCGAGCGCCATGCAGCCTGCAACGCTCACAGCCAATGGATTGACATCAAGTTCGGCGATGAGGTCACCGAGATCGGCGGCAAGATCGGAGAGCGCGACGAGTGCAGTGACGACGGACGCGACGTCCACCGCCGGCCGCCCCCTGATGCCAGCGAGGATCGGCCTGATGGCCAGATAATCGATCATCCGCTGCGCAATCGGGGCATCAATAGGGACGAGCCCGAGTTTGCGGTCGCCGAGCACCTCGATGAAGACACCACCGCCAGCGACCAAGACCATGGATCCGAACTGAGGATCGGAAACGACGCCGAGGGCCATCTCGACCTCGGGCAGCACCATCGGTGCGACGAGTACTTCGGGGCCGAGGCGCGCAGTGAGGTCGGCGTAAGCCGTCCGCACGTCGTCATAGTCGGCGAGATTGAGGAACACCCCTGCCGCTTCGGACTTGTGCAGGATGCCGGGTGCCGCTGTCTTCAACACCACCGGGTAGCCCACCTGGCCGGCTGCTTCCAGGGCTGCTTCGACACTGGCGACGATGCGGTGCGGCATCACGGGAACCCCATAGTCAGCGAGCAACCCAAGGCCCTCGCTTTCGCTGAGAGCAGTGGGCTCACTGAGCCGAGCCCGCCAGCGGGTGGTGACCTCCGCGGCCGGCGCCGCGGGCGGCGCAATCGTGGAGCGGGCGGTGAAGTCGCGATAGGCCAGGGCATGCTTGACCGCTTGGAGCCCCGCGACAGTGCCGTCCAGCACCGGAACACCAAGGTTGGTCATCCGCTTGGCGAGATCCTGCGACTCGGTGCCGATGTGGTTGGTCAGCATGGCCACCGGTTTGCCGGTGCGGCGGTGCACCCGCCGACAGATCCGGGCGAAGGACTCGTGTAGGTAGAAGCCGGAACTGAGGTCGGCGACGAAGACACCCATGGCCGTGGCCTGGTCATCCATCAGCGCTTGCCAACAACGCTCAAAGATCGTCTGGTAGTCCCGGCCAGTGCCCCAGGCGTCGAGGGGGTTGATGGGCTCCAGCCCGTGGTCGAGGTGATCGATGAGCACTTGGGTGGTTTCGTCACTGATCTGAGCGAACGGGACACCCACGTCCTCGGCGATGTCGATCATCAGTTCGCGCTCGCCGCCGGAGTCAAAGATGGCGGCCAACCCGCCGCGGGCGGGCCGACGAGGATTCGACAGCAACAGCGTGGTCGAGGCAAGTTCGTCAAGGGACTTCACCGACAGCACGCCATACCGCTCGAACAATGTTTGGTATGCCGCGTCGTCGCCAGCAATGGCGCCGGAGTGGCTGAGCGCCAACGTGGCGGCCGCCGGCGTCCGTCCGGCCTTGAGCGCAATGACGGGAACGTCGCGTTCGGCCGCCTTGCGTAGCGCCGCGATGAAGGCGGTCGGGTTGCGCACCGTCTCGATGAACAAGGCGATCGCTGTCGTGCTCTCTTGCTCCAGTGCGTAGTCCATGTACTCGGATGTTGTGGTGACGAGCTCTTGACCAGGGGAGATGGCGAGATTGAACCTGAGCTTCTGGTCGTTCCAGAGCAGGGCTGTCAGCACCGAGCCTGACTGCGCGATGAGCGTGACGCCCCCCTCGGTGAGTTCGTAGGGGCGATGGAACGGCAGCGTGCGGAACCACCGCTCGACGTTGTAGAAGCCCATGCAGTTGCCGCCGACGATGGGCAGATCAGCCGCCCGGACAAGCTCGCGGATGCGTTCACGCAAAGGGTGAGCCGGGTCGTCCTCAGGCATCGACAGGCTGCCGGGGATGACGAGTCCGCCTACGCCGAGCTCGATCGCCATCCGGACCTGCTCTTCTATCCCGGCGTTGGCAACACCGAGCACAGCCAGGTCCGGCGCTTCGGGCAGATCGGCCAGGCTCGCGTAGCACGGCAATCCCTCGACCTCGTCGTACCTGGGGTTGACCGGGTAGACGGCGCCTGGATAACGCGCCACCTGCAACTCCAGGATCATGTCATTGCCGGGGACGTTGGGCATCGTCGATGCACCGAGCAGGGCCACTGATCGAGGGGCCAGCATTCGCTCCAGGTCGTGTGCGCCGCGGGATGGGGCTGGCAGCACGGGCTCAACGCCCATGGTTCTCCTTGCCCAAGGTGGTGCGGGTGGATGGTCCATGGTCCTTCGCGCGCCTCGCGTGGACCCACTCCTGGGCTTGTTCGTAGATCGCGCTGAGGTCATCCATCTGGGCGTGAACGGTCGTGTCGGCGGCGTCCGAGTCGGCGGCTTGAAGTGCCTCGAAGAGCCTGCGTTGCAAGGCGATCACATCTTCTCGACGCCGAAATCTGTTGACGATGAGATTGGTCGAAGGATGCAGCGCTTCAAGCGCGAACACCATGACGTAGTCCAGCACCGGGTTGTGCGCAGAGCGCACTAAGACTCGGTGGAAAGCGACATCAGCATCACAGAACTCTTCGTCGGAAAGGTCATGCCGTTCCTGGCGCTGCAAGATGTCCGTCAACTCGGCCAGGTCCTCTCCGTCTCGCCGCTGGGCAGCCAGGCGGGCGCACTGCGCTTCGAGCATCCGCCGACTCTCAGCGACGTCGACAAGCCGGAAGATCTGATGGCTCACCAGCAAGGTCGCTGTCGTACGCAGGTCCGAACGAACTTGGTCATCGGTCGGCAGACTCACGAAATTGCCCCCGGTCGCTCCCCGCCTCGAGCGAATGAGATTCTTGGCCGCCAGTCGCTTGAGCGCCTCGCGGACAGTGGGCCTGGACACTCCGAACGACTCCGCCAATTCGGATTCGGTGGGCAGTCGCTCATCCAGCGCCAAGTCGCCCGCCACGATGGCTTCACGAATAGCCTCAGCAATCTGGTCTGGGATGCTCCGCAATTCGGTGGCGAAATCCGTGGGCACAGATGTCAGCCTGACAGTCTCCGCTGGATCAGTCAATAGGTCAGATCTATTGTCATTGATGCCCGCGGACGAGCGCCCAGCGACGGATAGCCCATCCTCAGCATCGATCGGGCGGGCGAGTTCAAGGATCGGTGCCGTTGAGACCTTCGCGCTCTGCCCCAACGTGGAGGGAGCCTTGGTACGCACCCTGCTCCGCCTGGGCGAGTCCGCCTGCACAGCACAGCGCTTGCTGAGCTCGTTTCGCGATGATCAGCGGAGCGTGTGGTGCTCCGATTCTCTGTCGTATGGCGATGTCGATCTGGCGGTCGTCCGGGGGCATCGTGGAGGTTACCGACGCCTACCTCGTCGCGTCGGCGCGGCTGAAGGACTGCCAGTTGGCCACGTTCGACCGGGCTTTGGTGCAGCAATACCCAACGTGGACTCACCTGGTCTCCTCGACACGGGGTCGGTCAGGGTAAGGCGGATACGGGACTCTGTTAGTTTGCGGAGGTGCAGCCTGCCGCGTCCGAGTCCGGTCACATTGACGTCCTGGTCATCGGTGGAGGCAACGCTGGCGTCGCGCTCGCCGCCCGCCTGCATCGCTGCGGAATCGGCGACATCGCGATCATCGAGCCCAAGGTC
The DNA here is from genome assembly GCA_038232855.1 of Actinomycetales bacterium. GTDB lineage: Bacteria > Actinomycetota > Actinomycetes > Actinomycetales > Dermatophilaceae > Ornithinicoccus. The sequence continues at coordinate 3,645 of JBBSNC010000131.1, read as the reverse complement.
ACCCATCACTTCCGGCCACTGCTGTCGTATGTGGGCGCCGGACTGTCCACGACGAACGAGTTGAGTCGTCAGCAGGCTTCGGTCATGCCGAAGGGTGTGCGGTGGATTCAGGACGCTGCGATTGCTATCGATGCGCAGGAACGCCGCGTGACCTTGGCCAGCGGGCAGAGTCTGACCTATGGGGACGTGGTCTTGACACCGGGGTCGGAGCCCGACTGGGACGCCGTACCGGGGTCGTCCCAGGCGATGCTCAGCCCCTCGGCTTCGACCAATTACGTGGTGGACCTAGCGCCGAAAACGTGGGAGCTGATCAAAGCGCTGCGTTCCGGGCGAGCCGTGTTCACACTCCCGGATGGTCCCACACCGTGTCCTGGCGCGGGGCAGAAAATTCTCTACATGGCGTGCGACTACTGGCGGTCCCAAGGCGCGCTCGACAACATCGAGGTCACGCTGGTCACTCCGGATGCCGATGTCTCGGCGAACGCGCGGATGGCTACGAAACTGCGGCGCTGGGTCGATCGCTACGGCATCCAGGTGATGACCTCCAGCCGGGTCGATTCCCTAGACGCGAGTGGGCAGGTTGCGCATATCACTGGCCCGCAAGGCAACTCCGCCCTGCCCTACGACTTCTTACACATGACCCCCACGCACAAGGCGCAGCCGTGGATCGCGCAAGCAGGACTCAGTTCTACGGAAGCGGGAGGGTACGTCGACGTAGACCCGGATACCCTGCGGCACCGCCACATACCAACGGTCTGGGCGTGCGGCGACAGCGCCGAGACGGGTGCCTCGCGCTCGGGTGGAGCGTTGCGCGAGCAGACCGAGGTACTGGCCGCCAATCTTCTCGCGGCTCGGGCGGGGGAGGAACTGCCCGAGAAGTACAGCGGCTATTCGGTCTGCCCCTACACCGTGTCGCGCGCCCGGGTGCTGTTCTTCGAGTTCGACCGGGAGCGCTCGCTGAAACCCTCGTTTCCGTTGATCTGGTCGCGCGCCTCACGCTTGCTTTTCTTCGGCGATCGTCGGGTGCTGCCTCAGATCTATTGGCACAGGATCCTGGCGGGGAAGTGACCTGCTGGCGGCTGTGAGCCATCTCAGGTTCATTCTTCGGCACATCTCATCGCTCCTGCGAGTCGGTGTGGTCGGCCTTGGTTGCGTGCACGTGCTCGATCATGCCCCATTTGCGCCTTTCCGTTTCCACGATGGGGGCCAACTCGCGGACCATGGTGAGGGGTCGGCGGGTGAAGTGCTCTCCGTGCAGCGGGATGCTGATCAGATCGGCACCGTGTTGGAGCAGGCGAAGCGGCCACCTGGAAGCGGCGACGTGGTCGGCCAGCAGCAGTCGTCCACCGGGCCGCAGCACGCGCATCGCCTCATCGAGGGCGCCACACAGATCAGGTATGCAGCACAAGGCGAAGGTGGCGGCGACTGTATCGAACGAAGCGTCAGGGAACGGCAATGCCGCGGCGTCAGTCCGATGGAGGGCTACGTGCCGATCGGTATCTTCGGCTCGTTGACGGGCTAGGTCGAGCATGGCTGGGCTCCAGTCAATACCAGTCAAGGAGGCCTCGGCGGGGTAGTGGTCTAGGTTCGCCCCGGTGCCAATGCCGACTTCTAGCGTGTCGCCGCGTGCGCGACCGCATACCCAAGATCGACTGTCGGGGAAGAGTCGGCGCTCGATGCTCGACATCTTTTGGTCGTATAGCGGCGCTTCACGGTCCCAGTGGTGCACCAGCGCCAGGTGAGATCGACTCATGGTGCACACCTTCTCTGTTGGCTGGGCCCCTGACCAACGACGAAGCGCATCGACACGTGCCGACGCCACCTCGTGAACCCAACTGATGGCTTGGGAGAGTTCAGTTGACTCCCTCCAAGGATACTCAACGGTGGTGATGATGATGGGTGAGTCACGCTCAACGGTGCTGCGAACGATCACCGCATCGACGAGAAGGTAACCGTGAGCGATGCGGTTGCGCATAACCACATTTGATTCCATGTGTGCGCGAAGAATGTTTCACGACCACGGCGGGTTCAGGGCCAAGATAGTTTCGATACCTGCGGATAGGCGCCATCGGCACCTACGGCGGTCGAGACCCGCTGCTCAAGATCCACGAGTTCCATCGAGCTCAATGCAAAGACAACATAGAAGAAGATAACAAATGCTATCGAGGGCGTGTGGCCGCCGGCTAAGGAGTTCAGCCGTCCTGGGAGTAGACGAGCGCGGCGTAGGGGCCAATGGTGAGGCGAGCTCCTTGCAGGTATCCGTCGCACCCGTGCGGCTTCGTGTCGAGGTCGGTCGCGTGCACCGCCCCGAGACCCGGCCCAAATATGCGCGCGTCCGTGTTGCAGCGCAGATGCCACCGGCCGGCGCGGGGCAGCCCGAGCGGGTAGTGCCCCACCGGTGTCGTCGCAAGGTTGAGCACGACGATGGTGTCGTCGCAGGGGCCGCCCTGGGACCAGCGGTGGAAGGCCAGGATCTTGCGCTCGTTGTCCACCCGAATCAACTGGGTATGCCGTCCGCCCAGCCCGCGCGTGAGTCCGGTGGCGTTGCGGCGCAGCGCGATCAACTGCCGCGTGAGGTGCAGGAAGCCGGCGTGGCGGTGGGCTTTGGCCCAGTCGACGGCGGTGCGGTCATCAAACCAGCGGTCCTCCAAGAAGTCCTGGCCTTGGAAGAGCATCGGGATGCCGGTCGAAGTCAGTGTGAGCACCAAGCCGAGGGCGGCACGGGTGTGCGCATGCCAGGAGTCGGCCGCGCCAGGGGACACCGATTCGGGCACGCGGCTGCGCCCGTTGGCCACCTCGTCGTGCGACTCGGTGTAGATGACGCGCTCGTGCGGCGCACCGACGCCCTGCCCGATAACGGCGTGCGCCACGGCATACATGTCGCGGTCTTCGTCACGGGGGGCCTCGAGTGCGGCGCGGACAGGGTGGACGAACCCGGCGTCCCATTGGGAGTGAAAGCCGAGTCCGCCGATACCACTGGGCGCGGTGACGCTCGGATCGCGTTGCATGTCTTCTGCGATGAGGATCTTCCACGGTTGGCGGGAGCGGATGTCGGCGGTCATCGCCGCGAGGAAGCGGTGCCCGCCCGCGATTCGTTCACCGGGGTGGTGGATGTCGCCCCACCGTGACCGGATGTATTGGGTGGCATCGAAGCGCAGACCGTCGACGCGGAAGTCTTCGAGCCACATGACAGCCGAGTCCCGCAGGTAGTTGCGCACGTGTTCGCGATCGTAGTTGGGCCGGGTAGCGCCCCACGGGGTCAGCGCGCGGCGATCGTTGTAGAAATAGCTGCCGCCGTACCGCCTCGTGCGGCCGCCATCCAGGCGCCAGAGGTGCAGGTCACCGGGGCCGAGGTGGTTGTAGACCACATCCAGGATGATCGCGATGCCGCGGGCGTGCGCTGCGCGGACAAAGCGGGCGAAGGCGAGCGGTCCGCCATAGGAGGGCTCGATCGCGAAGAGGTGGCTGGGGTTGTATCCCCAGCTGATCGGGCCTGCGAAGGCAAACGGCGGCATCACCTCGACGGCGTTGACGCCTAACCACGCAAGGTGGTCGAGCCGTTCGATCGCTCGGTCGAAGGTCCCCGCTCGCCATCCGTCGGCTGCGAACGTGGGTATGTGGACCTCATAGATCACGAGTTCGTTC
>JBBSNC010000130.1:0-7703 GCA_038232855.1 Actinomycetales bacterium | reverse complement strand
GGCACTGAGTCGAGGTGGCCCTTCGTGCCGGCCCAGATGACCGCAACCTGCTCTTCGATCGGGATCGGTGAGGCTTGCGGCTGCTTCAGAAGCTCAACCATCCGAGCGCCCCGGTCCAATTGTGCTCGCGAAGCGGCATCGAGGTCAGAGGCGAACATGGCGAACGCCTCCATCTCGCGGAATTGCGCGAGGTCGACCTTCAGTCGTCCGGCCACGCTCTTCATAGCCTTGACCTGAGCGGCACCGCCCACGCGAGAGACCGAGATACCCACATCGATGGCGGGGCGCACGTTGGCGTTGAACAGATCGCCCTGCAGATAGATCTGGCCGTCGGTAATCGAAATGACGTTGGTCGGAATGAAGGCCGCGACGTCGCCGGCTTTGGTCTCCACAATCGGCAAGCCAGTCATTGAGCCGGCACCCATCTCGTCGGAGAGCTTGGCGCAGCGCTCCAGCAAACGCGAGTGCAGGTAGAAGACATCGCCAGGGTATGCCTCGCGCCCTGGTGGCCGGCGCAGCAGCAGCGACACGGCGCGATACGCCTCAGCTTGTTTTGACAGGTCATCGAAAACGATCAGAACGTGCTTGCCCTGATACATCCAGTGCTGGCCGATGGCCGAGCCGGTGTAGGGAGCGAGGTACTTGAAGCCAGCCGAGTCAGAGGCCGGAGCCAGGACAATCGTGGTGTATTCCAGCGCGCCGTTCTCTTCCAGCGTGCTGCGCACGGAGGCAACAGTCGAAGCCTTCTGTCCGATCGCAACGTAGATGCAGCGGACCTGCTTGTCCGGGTCTTCGGAGTCCCAGTTCTGCTTCTGATTCAGGATGGTGTCGACAGCCACCGTCGTCTTACCTGTCTGACGGTCACCGATGATGAGCTGACGCTGCCCGCGGCCGATCGGGATCATTGCGTCCACGGCCTTGATTCCGGTTTGCAGCGGCTCGTGCACCGACTTTCGCTGCATCACGCCAGGGGCCTGCAGTTCCAAGGGACGACGTTCATCGCTTTCGACATCACCCAGCCCATCGATCGGGTTTCCCAGTGGATCTACCACTCGGCCCAGATAGGCATCGCCAACAGGAACGGACAAGACCTCGCCGGTACGGCGGACTTCCTGGCCTTCATCGATGCCGGCGAAGGCACCGAGAATGACCACACCGATGTCGTGGATGTCCAGGTTGAGGGCCAAGCCCAAAGTGCCGTCTTCGAACTTCAACAGTTCATTGGTCATGCACGAGGGCAGGCCTTCGACGTGAGCGATGCCATCACCAGCGTCAGCGACTCGGCCGACCTCTTCGCGCGAGGCTGCATTGGGGTCGTAGGACTGCACGAATGAGTCCAGTGCGTCGCGGATTTCCTCCGGGCGGATGGTCAACTCCGTCATTGTCTTCTCCTCGTTGGTGTCCCGGTCACGGGACAAGATGCCTGGTGGGTGGTTGTGGTCATTGGGGTGCTACCTCGTGACGTGCCGACGGGCATCGTCGATGCGGCTGCTGACCGTGCCCTCGATGACCTCGTCGCCGATCTCGACGCGCACGCCGCCGATCACGCTGCTGTCGATCACGACGTTGACGTGAACGCTGCGGCCGTACTGTTTGGACAGGGCGGAGGTCATCCGTTCGTACTGTTCGTCAGTCAGCGGCGCCGCGCTGGTGACGATGGCCGTCACCTGGTCCTGAAGTTCGGCCGCGATACGGAGGTAGGTCTGAATAGCCCGGTCAAACCGAGCCGACGGCGTCGCCACCGCATGCGAAGCCAGTCGCATTGTCTCGGGTGCGACCTTGTCTTTCAACAGCTGCGCCACGAGATCAGCCTTGGCCCTTGCGGTCGCCCGACGATCACTCAACGCCGCCTGCAACTCCGGGTCAGCAGACACTATCCGCCCGAAGCGGAACAGTTCGTCTTCGACTTGGCCTAGTCGCTCTTCCTGCTGCGCATGCGCCAAGAACGCCTGCACTGCCAACTCCTCCAGAGCCACGATGACATGGGAGTCTCGAGTCCAGCGCTGCGCAACCGCCTTGCGGGCCACCTGTTGGGCTGCTTCGCAGATTCGCCCGGCGAACAATCGGTCGATCAGTCCCGCTCGGTCCCGTTCGCTGCGCGAAGGATCGGCGACCGCACGTCGCAGCGCAGCGGTGCCGCCAATGACGCTGGAGACAGCCAACAGGTCTTCACCGACGCGGTCGCGATCGACATCGCTATCTAGCGCCTCGCTCAGCGCTTTCCGTGCGCTGCGCAAGGAGTTGCGAGAGGATCCCTCCATTAGGCTTCCTCGCTCGTGCCGCCGGCGCTTGCACCCACCGCGGCGTCATCAGCCGTGCTGGACTCCAACTCTTCCAAGAAGCGCTCGACGACCCCGCTTTGCCGGGTCTCATCCTGCAACGATTCGCCCACAATGCGGCTCGCCAGATTAGTAGAAATCTCGCCGACTTCGCTGCGCAGCGACACCATGGCCTGTTGCCGCTCCGCCTCAATCTGCTTGTGCGCAGTCGCTGTGATCCGGGCTGCCTCGTCCTTGGCCTGTTGACGCATTTCCGAGACGATCTGGGCACCCTGCTCCTTGGCCTTCTCCCGGATGGCACTGGCCTCATCCTGCGCAGAGGCCAACTGGTCCTCGTACTTCTTCTTCGCCGCCTCAGCCTCAGCCTGCGCCTTTTCGGCTTCTTCCATACCACCCTCGATGGCGGCCGTGCGCTCGTCGTAGTTCTTCTCTAGCGCGGGCACCACGTACTTGGCGAAGACCAAATACAAGATGCCGAAGGCGACAAGCCCGACGATCATCTCAGCCGGGTGCGGAAGCAGCGGGAAACCCTCAGGGTAGCCGACGCCTTCCGCCATGGGTAGCGAAACGCTCATCACGTCCCGTCCTCTCTGTTAGGCGGTTGAAGCAGGAGTCTTAGCCAGCGAAGACGAAGGCGAAGACCAGACCCAGGATGGCTAGCGCTTCGGTGAGCGCGAAGCCGGTGAAGGCAATCGTCTGCAGCATGCCACGAGCCTCTGGCTGGCGGGCCACACCATTGATGTAGGCAGCGAAGATCAGACCGACACCGATACCGGGGCCGATGGCTGCCAGACCGTAGCCGAGGAAGGCAATGTCACCAGTCATGTAAGGGTTCCTTTCAAGTAGTGACGAGAACGGTTCCCGTCACTTCGTCGTGTGTTGTTTAGTTGTCGTAGGGCGATGCGTTGTGGTCAAAACGAGGCTGCGCTGCCCCGAGGTGGCTCAGTGCTCCTCAGAGACGGCATCGGAGATATAGAGGGCCGCAAGAATCGTGAAGATGAATGCCTGCAGAAACTGAATTAGCAACTCGAAGAAGGTCATCACGATCGCAAACAAGAGCGAGAAGACCCCGGAGGCGTTCAGGAAAATGTTGCTCCCGTGCAGCAGGAGGAACTCTCCACCCAGGATGAATAGCAGCAGCATCAAGTGACCAGCAAGCATGTTGCCGAAGAGTCGAAGCGCGAGCGTGACCGGCCTGATTACGAAGTAGGTCAGGAACTCCAAGACGAACATCAGCGGAATGAGCCACAAAGGCAGCCCCGGCGGGACAAGGGACTTCAGGTAGCCGACCACACCGTGCTTGGCCTTCAATGCCACCGCGTGATACACGACATACACGATCAGTGTCAGCACGATCGGAAAGCCGATTCGTGACGTCGTGGGGAACTGGACGAACGGGATGATACCGGCGATGTTATTGACCAAGATCAGCGTAAAAAGCGTGAAAAGCAACGGCAGGAAAGGTTTGAAGTCATTGCTGCCGATGACGTCGCGCCCGATGGTGTTGCGGACGAAGTTGTAGATGCCTTCGGCGATGAACTGCCGCTTGCCTGGTACGACGCTGAGGTTGCGAGCGACCAGTATGAAGAAGCCGGCGATGAGCACCACAGAGAGCAAGGCCACCAACGACGGACGAGTGAAGGTCCAGTGACTGTCGCCACCGATCAGCGGCCACCAGAAGTCGGCTACTCCCGGAGTCTCGAACTCCTCAGCCGCCTCTTCCCCTTCGGCAGCCGCAAAGGCGGTCAGGTGTGCGGACAGCACAGTCAGACTCACGGGCGCTCCTTGGCTGAGACGTCTTTGGGCGTAGATCTGGCCGGGTCATGTGAGGCACACACATCTCGTGTCTCATCGTTTGAGCACGAAGTTACAGTGGCTTGGTTCCTGGCGGTAGGTTACCGGAAGATCAGCACCGCGAGCGACTCTGCTCCAGTTCACCCGGAATCCGCAGATGGTCGGGCGGGGTCATAAATGGGGATCCGCGCCCGTCGCCACGCCCGCAGTTGAGCGATCTGCCACACCAGGACCGTGACCAACATCGCAATTCCAGCTGACCGCATGTCGAGCGCCTCAACGCCCCTAGCCACGACCAGGACCCCCAGCAACACCAGGATCTGGGCAAAGTAGACGCTCATACCCACGGCCATGAAGAGCATGGGATTGTTATGGTCGGTCACGAACTTGGCCATGACTAGCAACGCCGAGCCGAAGAAGGCAAGGGCGATCGCCACGCCGAACAAGCCAGCCCACCATGCGGACACACCCTCGCTCAGGCCTAGTACGACAGCCGTTGCGACGCCAGCGAGCACAGCTGGGGGCATCGACTTGCGCAGCATGATGATGAACACGCTGTCGATGCGGGCTGCGTCGTCTGTTCTCGAGGTGGCCATCTCGTCCATTCCGGTGATGAAGCATCGGGGCGGATCAGGTCAGATCGCGGTCCTGTAAGGATACAGAGGTGCGCGTTCCCGGCCCCCAGGTGAGCAGCACCGCCAAGGTCAGCACTGCAGCTATCCCGATAAGCGAGACCCAGACCGGCACGTAGGCGAAGGACACGGCACCCCCCGCGATCAGCCCAGACCAGAGATACAGCAACGTGACCGCGCGCCGATGGCTGTGGCCGATCCGCAGCATCTGGTGATGGATGTGGTGAGCATCAGGCTTCCATGGCATGTCTCCGCGCCGTGTCCGGCGCACAATGGCCAGGGCCATGTCGAGGATGGGCAAGGCCATGATGGCCACCGGCAGGAGTAGTGGGAGCAAAAAGGCGGTCATGGTCGATGTCGTGGCGACACTTGAGTTCGGATCCACGCTGCCGGTCATCGAGATGGTCGCTGACGCTAGAAGCAGGCCAAGCAGCAGTGCGCCGGCATCGCCCATGAACAATCGGGCCGGGTGCAGGTTGTGCGGAAGGAACCCCACACAGCACCCCATCAATGCGGCCGTGATGAAGCTGGCGGAGGAGAAGACGTTCGGTGGGTCGAAGGCGCGGCTGACGAGGTAGGTCCAGGCAAAGAAGGCCCCCCCAGAGAGCAGCACCACGCCCGCGGCCAAGCCGTCTAGACCGTCGAGGAAGTTCACCGCATTAGTCGAGATGACCACGATCAAGATCGTCATAGTCACCAACACAGGCTCGGGCAGGATCGTCACGCCGAAGACCGGCAGACTCAGAAGCTGCACGCCGAAGAACGCCAAGATGCCACCCGCAACGACTTGACCGGCCAGCTTGGTCAGCCAGTCCAGCTCCCGCACGTCATCCAAGGCACCGAGGGTTGTGATCAGGGTGGCCGCGAGCAACACTCCATAGATCTGCGAGGTGTCGAAAAGTTGCCCGAGGAACGGGAGCCGGGCACCGACGAAGACGGCGGCGGCGAAGCCTACCAGCATGGCCACTCCGCCTAGGCGGGGCGTCGGCGAGGAATGTACGTCGCGCGCCCGGACTGGAGTGACCGCTCCGAGGGACAACGCCACGTGCCGCACAGCCGTCGTGGCCACGAACGTGAAGATCGCTGCGGTCAGCAGCACCAACAGGTATTCGCGCATCGCCTAGTCCGGCCCAGGCCACGCGGCGCGGCAGAGCAGGCGAAGACGTGTCATCAGGGTGTCGGGTATGCCGGGTACTGGGTCAGCAGCTCGGTGACCTCTGCGCGCAGCGCCACAGCGGTCTCGTGATCCCGATCGCCATCGGTCTGGGTCACTGCCCGATGAATCAGGTCGGCAACCTGGGTCATCTGATCCACCCCCATGCCTTGGGTGGTCAGCGAAGGCGCGCCCACCCGGATCCCGGACGCCACGTTGGGTTTCTCGGGGTCAAACGGGATGGCGTTCTTGTTGAGCACGATGCCGGCGGCATCGCAGCGCTGTTCGGCTTGTGCACCGGTCACCGACACCCCACGCAGGTCGTGCAGCGACAGGTGGGTGTCTGTTCCGCCGGTGATAGGGCGAATTCCGCGCTCATCCAGGGCCGCTGCCATCGCCTGGGCGTTAGCGATGACAGAGGAGGCGTAATCCTGATATCCCTGCGTCGCGCACTCGGCGAAGTTCACCGCCTTGGCTGCCACCGCGTGCATCAACGGCCCTCCCTGCATCATCGGGAAAACCGCCCGGTCGATCTTGGCGGCATGCTCGGCCTTACACACGATGGCCCCACCGCGCGGACCACGCAAAACCTTGTGGGTCGTGAAACTCACGACATCGGCATACGGCACCGGCGAGGGAATCGCTTTTCCTGCGACCAATCCGATGAAGTGGGCAGCGTCCACCCAGAAGATGGCTCCGACTTCATCAGCGATGGCACGGAATCGAGCGAAGTCGATCAGCCGCGGAATCGCTGACCCGCCAGCGATGATGATCTTGGGGCGATGCTCACGGGCCAGCGCTTCGACCTGGTCGTAGTCGATGTCCTCAGTTTCTTGAGACACCCCGTAGTGCACCGCGTTAAACCACTTGCCCGAAAACGATACTGAGAAGCCGTGGGTCAAGTGCCCGCCGTGCGCCAAAGACATCGCCAGGATGGTGTCACCGGGCGAGGCAAAGGCACCGTAGACGGCTTGGTTTGCACTGGCCCCCGAGTGCGGCTGTACGTTGGCGTGGTCAGCCTCCAACAGGGTCTTGGCACGCTCGATGGCCAACTTCTCCACCTTGTCCACCTCGGCGCAACCGCCGTAGTAGCGACGGTCCGGGTAGCCCTCGGCGTACTTGTTGGACAGGGTCGAACCCAGAGCGGTCAAGACCGAAGGACTGGTCTGGTTTTCGCTGGCGATCAACTGCAGACCTGAGCGTTGCCTGTCCAGCTCGCTGACCAACAGGTCTGCAATGGCGGGATCTGACTCCACGAGCGCCCCGAAGTGTGGTCCGTAGTACGTGTCTGGGGTGACTTCGGTGCTCACTGCATCTCCTACTACAACGGGCCAGACCTATTCCGGCGGTCAGTGCCCCACTGTAGGGGTTTGGTCGAACTGATGGGGAGGGGTTGGCGCCACGTCTTTGCGCGCCGCCTGCGCTGGCAGGACTCCGGAAGGTCTCAGGCTGCCAACCATCCGGGGGCCGCCTGAGATTGTCGTCGGCATCGAGGCGCTCGGGTCGGCCGATTCGCTGCCAGTGGGTGCCTCACGGGGTGGCTCGTCATGCACCGGGGTGTCCCCGAGCACCTCGCGCAACGCTTGCGCCGGGACGGATCCATGTCGCAGGACCACCGGTTCGCTTCCCGTGCAGTCCACGATCGTGGATGCCCCCCGTTCTTCGCGTGGACCGTCATCCAAATACAAAGAAACTGCACCGCCGAGCTGCTCGCATGCTTGCGCGGCTGTGGTCGCCGCTGGCTGCCCCGTGACATTGGCACTGGTCACAGCCATCGGGCCAACTTCGGACAACACCGATAGCGCCACAGGATCCTGTGGCATCCGCAAGGCCACAGTCCCGTTG
>JBBSNC010000129.1:0-7709 GCA_038232855.1 Actinomycetales bacterium | reverse complement strand
TTCGCTAGGGGCCCAGCCTTGCGCCATGAACGCGGCAAAGTTCTCACCTTGCGGGCGGCTTCGATGCTCGGCAGCGCTCTGTTCTTGGCTCATGCATCCATCGTGACACGCAGATTCGTTCAGTGACACTGCGCATGCCTACGCTGATCTGGTGAGTGCAGGCAATGAGCAACCCCCGGAGCCCCCTGCACCGCCACACCGCCCAGAAATCACCGGCCCACAAGTTAAAGCCTCATCTCCGATCGGCAATCTCTGGAGAGAGCGCGCCAGTTGGGCGGTGCGGGCGATTGGACCGCCGACGGTGCCGCTGGCCGTTCCGGGTCACGACGACGACGTCTCGCAGCAACACGCCCGCGCTGTGCTCGACCTCGCGCTGCGCATCGGTGAGGCCGCATTGTCCACCGGTGCCTCGGCTGCCGAAGTCGTAGCAACGGTCTTGCGGGTGACCTCGGCATACGGGGTCACGTCCACTTCGGTGGATATCACCTACACCTCTATCGCCGTCAGCATGCAGCGCGGTCTCGCTGAAGATCCGATCTCGGTGATGCGGGTGATCAAGGTGCGCTCGATGGACTTCACTCGGCTGGAGGGCCTGCAAGGCTTGGTCGACGACCTCTGCGGGTCCCCCGATCGTCCGGTTGCGCAGGCAAACCCGCATACTGCCGAGCCCATCGCAGTGGAGGAGGCCCGCACGCGGCTCTCTAACCTGCTCACCGCCCCCCACCCCTACCGGCGGTGGGTTGTCACTGCGGGGTTGTCGACTACCGCCATCGGAGTGGTGATCCTGTTTGGGGGCGGCTTCACCATGTGGCTGATCGCCGGCCTCAGCGCGGCTCTGGTGGACCGAGCTCAGCGAGTGCTCTACGACATCGGGATCGCGTCGTTCTTCCGTCAGGCGGCGAGCGCGGCGATCCCGACAATGTTCGCGGTGGTCTTGCAGTACATCGAGTCCTTCGGCGTCGACATCCCTGGGGTGGGCTCCATCTCGCTGGTCGTCGTTTCCGGGATCATCGTGCTGCTCGCCGGGCTTTCGGTCATGGGGGCGGCCCAGGACGCTATCGACGGCTACTACGTCACGGCCGGGGCCAGAGGTCTCGAGGTCTTCATGATGACCCTCGGGATCGCGGTCGGGGTCGCCATCGTGCTGTCGCTTGCCGCGTCGGCGGGGGTGACGATGATCATCAATCCCGATATCGGTAACAGCACCAACGCGCTGACCAGCACCCTAGGCGCGATGGTCGTCGCCATGGGGTTCTGTATGACGCACTACACCGGTCTGCGGGCGACCATGGTTGCCGCTGGGCTGGCCGCCGTCGGTTGGCTGACCTTCGCTGCCGCGGGAGCCCTCGCCCTCGATCAGGCGCCGGCCTCGGCTGTCGCGGCCGCCATCGTGGGAGCCCTGGCCTACACCGTGCACCACAGGCTGCGAGTGCCAGGTGTGGTCATCAGCACTGCTGCCATTGTGGCCCTATTGCCCGGGCTGGCGGTCTACCGCGCAATCTTTATGCTGATGCTCGACTCCAGCGGTCTGATGAACATCGCTCTGGTGCAAATGGCGACGGCGCTGGCGGTGGGGTTGGGACTGGCCGCTGGGCTCTCGATCGGCGGGTATGCCGCCCGCCGCAGGTTTGGTCTGGACCGTGCCGCCGTCCGAGCCAGGCGCCGCTCGCTGGGCGCCTACCAGGACTAGGTGTCTGCCATCGTGCGCTCCTGGCCTACCGTGTTGTCATGACCGCGCCGGTTGCCGTGATCGATCTGCACACCCACTCGATCTGCAGTGACGGCACACAAACACCACAAGAGGTCGTGCGATCAGCTGCAGCGGCGGGGGTCGCGGTCATGGCGCTGACCGACCACGATGTCATCGCAGGCTGGGCGGCGGCCGGTGCCGCTGGCGGCGAGTGTGACGTCACGGTGGTCCCCGGCGTCGAGTTGTCGACGCAGGCTGACGGCATCTCGGTGCACATGCTCGCGTATCTGATTGACCCTGGGCACGAAGAGCTCGCGGAGCTGATGCGTGACATCCGCAGCCACCGAGATTCGCGGATGCGTCGCACTGTCGAACTGCTGGCGGCGGACGGCTATCCGGTCGAATACGACGCAATCATCGCCAAGGTGGGTGAGGGAGTGACGCTGGGCCGTCCGCATATAGCCGATTCGCTCGTCCGCTCGGGCGTATTCAGTGACCGTAGCCAGGTGTTCGAGAAGGTTTTGCATGGCCGCAGCCGCTACTACGTGCGGCATTGGGCGCCCTCGAGCGCCGACGCGGTTCGGGTCATCCGCGCCGCCGGGGGCGTGCCGGTGATGGCGCATCCTTTCGCCGCGGCCCGCGGCAGGATCGTCAGCGAAGTGGTCATCGCGGACTTGGTCGACGTCGGGTTGGCTGGGCTGGAGGTCCATCACCGTGACCACGACGCACTGGGGATGCAGCAAGCCGGAGCACTGTGTCGGGAGTGGGGCCTGATTCAGACCGGGTCCAGCGATTATCACGGCCAGGGCAAGCCGAACCGCCTCGCCGAGCACACCACCGACCCACGGGAATTCGCGCGAATTGTCGCGGCCGCCAGCGGTAGTCCTTTGCTGGGCGCGCCATGGTGAACTCGGATCAGCTCCGTCTGCTCAGCGTGAGCCCCAGCCGGCTAGGGCAGTGGTTGGACTGTCCGCGCGCCTACCGATTGACCTACCTTGATCGGCCTAGGCCGACGAAGGCTCCACAGCGGGCCATCATCTCCATCGGCAACTCCGCGCATGCGACGTTGGCCCGGTTTTGGGATCTGGACGAGGCCGAGCGCACCCCGCCTCGCGTCCTCGATGTCTTGCAGGAAGTCTGGCAGGACACCGGATTCGCCAACCCGGCGCAATCGGCATATTGGCGCACTCGGGTGGGGTCCTGGCTAGTCGACTATTTGCGCGGCCAGGATCGGGACACGCAGCCCGTCGCGGTCGAGCGCACAGTCGGTATGCCGACATCGGCGCTCGCGATCACTGGTCGCGTCGACCGGGTCGATGAGCGTGACGGTGAACTGGTTGTGGTGGACTACAAGACCGGTGGGCGGCCACTGGAACAGGGGTCGGCTCGGACGTCGCTGGCGATGGGGCTCTATGCGCTGGCGCTGTCGCGCATGTTTCGCCGTCCGGTGTGGCAGGTCGAGTTGCACCATCTGCCGACCGGTCAGATCGATGCCTATCGGCATACTCCCGAGTCGTTGGAGCGCAAGCGAGCAGAGGCCGAATCCATCGGCCTGGATCTGCGGCAGGCCGAAGACACGTACCGAGCAGAGAGCACGGATTCTCCGTTGTTCGAGCCACGAGTGTCCGCGCTGTGCCAATGGTGCCCGGTGCAGGCGCACTGCGGGCCCGGACTAGCCGTCGGTCCGCCACACCCGGGGTGGGCAGGGCTGGAAGCGTTGGACGCGATCGCGGGGACTGCGAACCCTGGGACAACGAATGTTCGGACTACGAATCAAGAGGACGCTGCTCCCTGATCGCCGCCCCTGCCGCCGCCGGACCGGCGCCGTCGCCGGCGTTGGCCGCTGTTGCTTGCACCGACTTCGGTGGTGCTGCTGCGGCGGCCCCGATTCCCACCACCGGAGGGGGTGTGCGATCCTCCGCCGCGAGTGTCCGAGCCGCCGCCACCGCGCGCAGGGTTGCGTCCACCGCCGCGGTCAGAGGGCGACTTGCCGTGTCGCTTGCCGGGGCCTTCGACATCCTCGACGCGCTCGGCACCCAGGCCGGCCCGAGTGCGGGCTGAGCGAGGCAGCGTGCCTCTGGTTCCTTCGGGGATCTCCATATCCGAGGACAGGTGTGGTGAAGAGGAGTAGGTCTCTTGCGGCTGTGGGATGCCCAAATCCAGGGCCTTGTTGATGAGTGTCCAGCGGTGCAGGTCATCCCAATCGACAAAGGTGACGGCGACTCCGGTCGCACCGGCCCGGCCGGTGCGACCTGTGCGGTGCAAATAGGTCTTCTCATCTTCGGGACACTGAAAGTTGATGACATGCGTGACTGCCTCGACGTCAATTCCCCGCGCGGCGACATCAGTGGCTACGAGGACATCGACCTTGCCTGCGCGAAAGGCGCGCAGTGCTTGCTCGCGAGCACCCTGGCCCAGGTCCCCGTGAATGGCGGCGGCGGCAAACCCGCGCTCCCCGAGGTCGTCGGCAACCTTGGCGGCGGTACGTTTGGTCCGAGCGAACACGATGGTCAGACCGCGGCCGGTGGCCTGCAGGATCCGGGCCACCATCTCGACCTTGTCCATCGCGTGGGCACGATAGACGAAGTGCTCGACTGCCGCGATCGTGTGGCCTTCGTCGCCTTCGGCGATCGCCCGAATGTGGGTCGGTTGAGTCATGTAGCTGCGGGCCAGTGACACCACAGCCCCCGGCATCGTGGCGCTGAAGAGCATCGTCTGGCGCCCAGCGGGTGTCATCGCCAGGATCTTCTCCACGTCCGGGAGAAAGCCGAGGTCCAACATCTCATCGGCTTCGTCCAACACCACGGTTCGTGCATGCGCCAGGCTGAGATGGCCCTTCTCCGCCAGGTCAATCAGGCGACCAGGAGTGCCGACGACGATTTCGACGCCTTTAGTCAGCGCATCGATTTGCGGCTCATAGGCGCGGCCACCGTAGACCGTCAAGATGCGCACACCACGACGGCTCCCAGCGTCGATCAAGTCCTGGGCCACCTGGCCGGCGAGTTCGCGGGTGGGCGCCACTGCCAGCGCCTGGGGCGACCCTGGGGAAGCGAGATCGGCGAAACCAGCGTCGCCGGGGGCGACGACGCGTTCCAGAATGGGGAGACCGAAGCCCAACGTCTTGCCCGTTCCGGTCTTGGCCTGCCCAATGATGTCGTGACCACCGAGGGCGACCGGCAAGGTCATGGCCTGGATGGGAAAAGGATGGGTGATGCCTTTGTCGGCGAGTGCCGAGACGACATCGGGGTGAATATCAAAGTCGGCAAAACTGCGTGTTTCTTCCATGTATCTCTCTGATCGGCGCGATCCAGACATTCCTGGACGACAGTGGAGGGCCGATCGGGAATATCATCTATCAACTGACCATGCAGTCACGCTCGTCTGTGCCGACCGGGCACCTTGATGCGCTCAGTGTACGGGCGAGCGTGTCGGTGCGGAACTAGTTACTCGCCGCGGCCGCTGACCAGGCCATACAACAACACCAGGAGAACAGCGGCGAGGACCCCGACCAGCAGCGCGACGAAGTTGAATCCGGTGTGATCCGTGACGGTGGCGACCGTTGTGGAGCCGATCAACGCTCCCGCCGCTCCGATGAGCACTGTCATCACCACCGAGATGCTTTGTTTGCCTGGAATAAGCAACCGGGCCAGGGGCCCGATGATCAATCCGAGGATGAGGGCGGTCAAAAGGGTGAGGACCATCTAACTCCTTAGCGGTGATCTGAGAAATCGACCTAAGCCGAGCCGAACCCGACTTTGCCCTTTTCCTGGACACCTATCTCGACATACCCCAGGGCAGCGGAGGGGACCAGCAGGAGGGCGCCGTGATCATCCGTCAGCGAAATTACGCCACTCTCGGAGGCGAGCCCCTCGTGCACAGCCTCCCGCACCTTGGCGCTGGTCTGATCGGACTCAAAGGTCAATTCCCGGGCAATGTTGCGCACACCGACACGTACTTCCACCTGTGCTCCTCCTGCGATCACCGAGGGCGTATCCGCTCGGACCTTGCCCAGTATGCGGCATCGCCCCCCTCCCTCGGGTCCTGGGTCGGGTCGGTCGGTGCCACCTGATCTGATGGGGGCATGCTTCAGTCGGCAACGCCCCACCGCGATCTCGATGCGTCCCAAGCGCTCGTGCGCTCAGCTGTGTTGGACGCTCCCGGCGTCGTCGTTGCCTCCGGCGCGCCGGGCACCGGGAAGAGCACGCTCGCCCTGACCACCGTCGCCGACTTCATCGAGGCGGGTGCACCAGCTGCATCTGCCTTGCTGCTGGCACCGACTCGCTTGCAGGCCAGCAGGCTCGCGGAGTCGATGAACGGCACGGTTACGGCCACCCGCACCCAGCCGTTGGTGCGCACGCCTTCCGCGTTGGCTTTCGCCATCTTGCGACACGTCGCGACTCTAAATGATCAGCCCACCCCACGATTGCTGACCGGCCCAGAGCAGGACGCTGTGCTCCGGGATCTGCTGGAGGGCCACGCCACAGGTTCCGTGCCTGGCCCGCACTGGCCGGTGGAGGTGGTGCCTGCCTTAGGCACCGTGGCCTTGCGAAGTCAACTCCGAGACTTGTTGATGCGGGCAGTGGAGCACGGGGTCGACCCACCGACACTGCGACAGCTGGCAGGTGAGCACCATCGTCCGCAGTGGCACGCGGCAGCACAGGTGCTTGAGGAATACGAGCAAGTGACCGCGTTGTCCGCACCGGGGGCCTTCGACCCGGCATACATCGGCGTCGCGGCAGCAGATGCGCTGGCCAACTATCCAGAATTGAGTTCGGCCTTAACCGCAGACCTGCGCTTGTTGGTCATTGACGATGCCCAAGAACTGACTGCCTCAGCGGCCTGGCTGATCCGTTCGCTCTATCGCCCGGACATGCACATCATGCTGCTGGGCGACGGTGACGCGCTCACCGAAGGTTTCCGCGGAGCCCAGGCCGATCGCTTCATCACTTTGGCGCGTCAGCTCGGTCAACCCACCTTCTTCGACCTACAGACGAATCACCGACAGTCTCCAGATCTGGCAGACGTGGCTACTGCAGTGGTCAATCGAGTGGGCGTCAGCAGCGGCGTGTCACACCGTCGGCCCATGCCCACGCCCACGGCCGGGAAAGGGCAGGTGGAAATCGCCGTGCTCCCAACGCCCGCGCAGGAGGCGGAACTCGTCGCCCATCGCTTGCGTCGGGCACACCTGATCGACGGTGTGCCCTGGTCGCAGATGGCGATCGTGGCGCGCTCGGGTGCGCAGCACGAACGGTTTCGCCGAGCCCTGAACATGACTGGGGTGCCGGTGCGCACTGGGCTGTCCGGGGTGCCCTTGGCGGCCGACCCCGCCACTGCTCATCTGCTGCTGGCCTATCAAGATGTGTTGGATTGGTGCGCGGGTCGCCTCGAGGAGTTGTCGGGCGAGCACGTCGTCGAGCTGTTGACGTCACCGCTCGGGCAAGCAGACCCCGTCGCGCTTCGCCGGTTGCGTCGTGCCGTCCGCAGAGCTGCCCCAAGGGGTGAGGACGTCCGCACGCCTATCGCCGCGGCGCAACAGATCGATGCACAGATGGGCCAATGGGTCTTGGATCCGACGTGGGCCTTGGACGCCCCCACGGACCCGGATCTGGCGCCGTTGGCCCGGCTCGCCCGTATCTTTCTGGCCGGTCGACAGTGTCTCCTGAACAACGCCGATGAGCGGCGTACACCGGCAACAGCTCACGCGTTGCTGTGGGCGCTGTGGGACGCCAGCGCCCTGGCTGGCCTCTGGGAGCGCGCGGCACTCGCTGGTGGTGCCGCAGGGGCCCGAGCCGACCGCAACTTGGATGCCGTGATGGTGCTGTTCGGCGCAGCGCAGGACTACACGCAACGGCTGGGCCGACGAGACCCGCAAGGGTTCGCGACCCACGTCGGCGATCAGGAGGTCGCCGCCGACACACTGGCTCCCCGCAGCGCCAGGGCGCAGGAGGTGCACGTACTCACCCCACACGGGGCCAGCGGCCGCGAGTGGGACATCGTTGCTGTTGTCGGTGTGCAGGAC
>JBBSNC010000128.1:0-7710 GCA_038232855.1 Actinomycetales bacterium | reverse complement strand
CTGGCGGTGATAGCACTTGCCTTGTTGCTGGGGCTGGGCGTCCTTCCGGTGCTGCGCCGGCCGGGCCCTGAACTCAGCGCCGATGAGCGCGAACTGCACGAGGTCTTCGCCTCAGTCGAGGCCGAGGTCTCCTCAGATCTGGTCACTATGCTACGTCTGCGCGTGCTCGAGCTGATCGACCGCCAAGTCCCGGTCCGCGATATCCGAGCTGCGCCCACGCGCCGAGTCGCGCGAATCGCCTTCTCCAATGGCGTCGTGGTGCTTGCCAGGACGCGAACACCGGGTGATCTGGTCCCGATGGCGCGAGCGATGATGGTGACCTCCGTCACCTTGGCTTCGATCGCCGTCACCGACAACGGTCCCGTGCTGCGATTTAAGTGGAACTACGGGCACAGCCTGGAGATGCGAGCCGTCGGGCTGGACCAAGCCGACTAAAGATCAGGCAGGGTGGGCTCGACCCCGCACCGTCACGGCGAGTTCATTGCCGATCACGAAGGTTGACCTCTTAGACAGGCCGATGTCGCGGCGGTTGATAGAACCATGCGCCGCAAATGTGACAGCTCCATCCGGGCTAGGGGAGGCATCCGTCATGGTCAGCTGAATGGGGACGGTGTGTTCTTTGATCTCCAGCCGACCACTTAAGGCGTCGCCAGTGGCGCTGCCACGGAATCGGATGCCAGGGAACCGTTTCGCGTCGAGGAATGCCGCGCTTTGCAGATGGCGATCCAGGCGGGGGCTGCCCGAGTCCAAACTTTCACAACACAGCAGCACATCGAGTCGGCATACATCGCCGGCGCTACCGACGCTGGCTGTCCCTTGGCGCACGAACA
The DNA here is from genome assembly GCA_038232855.1 of Actinomycetales bacterium. Lineage (GTDB taxonomy): Bacteria > Actinomycetota > Actinomycetes > Actinomycetales > Dermatophilaceae > Ornithinicoccus. Next base: position 6,880 of record JBBSNC010000128.1, on the reverse strand, counting down.
GCACGAGCGAGACCTGCTTGAACAGGAGCGTCGGCACGAGGATCCGCACAGTCGTGGCGCTGGGGTCAATCACCCAATCGCCAATCGGAAAGGTCGGCGTGCCGTGCGGAGCGGTCACAAAGAGCGTGTGCCGATCAAACTGATTGAGGTGTTGCAAAGACATCGGGGTCCGAACGCAGAGGGAAAGGTGTAATGGTTGTCACGGTATTAGACCAGAGTAACCTGTGGACGAACTGACAGTATGCCGCAGGGCACGCGCCACTCCTCGGGCTTTCAGAATCGTTTCGTCGAATTCTGCCGACGGATCCGACAAAGCCGTAATAGCCCCACCGACACCGAATGTGACATTTCCCAGTGGCACACCGGAATTGGCCCCGCTGACAATGGCGGTACGAATGACAATTGATGTATCCATCGCACCGTTGAGGCCGATCCAACCGATGGCACCGGAGTACACCCCGCGCGGCCCCCGCTCCAGTTCGTCCAGAATCTGCATGGTCGCAACCTTCGGCGCTCCGGTCATCGACCCGCCCGGGAAGCACGACCGCAAGACGTCGGTGGCACCCATGCCCGTGGCTACCTGCCCGGTAATCGTCGACACGAGTTGGTGCACGGTCGACCACGTGCGTACCGCAAACATCTCGGGCACCCGCACACTGCCTGCCCGGCATACCCGATGGAGGTCATTGCGAAGCAGGTCCACAATCATCAGGTTCTCGGCGCGCTCCTTCGCGTCTTGTGACAGCTCCTGCGCCAGCAGCTGATCCTGTGCCGGGTCGGGATGCCGCGCTCGCGTGCCCTTAATCGGTTCGGCCTGCACAACCCCAGTCGCACTGAGCGAGACGAAGCGCTCGGGCGAGGCGCTCAGCACCGAGAAGTCACCGCAGCGGAGCCAGGCCGCGTGCGGGACTCGACTGATCGCCCGCATCGAGCGATACACCTGGGACGCGTCGACTGGTTGCGGCCAGGTGACGTCGTTGGTGAGACACACCTCATAGGTCTCCCCCGCTCGAATCAGCGTTTGTGCCCGCTCGATCAACGCCACATATTCATCGGGGGTATGCCGTCCGGCAGCGGAGACGATCGCGGCGTCAGCCTCGATCAGGGCAGGATCTGCTGGGAGACAGAGATGCTCGTCAATGCCCTCCTGTTGGCTCACCAACGCGAGAAGCTCCGCTACGCGATCAAGCCATGCCTCTTGCACATGCTGGATCGTCGGCTCGCTCAACGCCAGCGCGAAGACCGCCCCCGCCTCGTGGTCCACGATCACCGCACGGTCGGCAAACATCAGCCAGGCATCCGGCAACGTGGCCTCATGTGCGGCCACTCCGCCGGTCTCAGCCTTGAGTTCATACCCCAGATAGCCGATCAGGCCCGGCCTGAATTCGAACGGCAGGGCCGGCTCATCGCCACTGAGCCGAACCCTGGCCAGGAGGGTGTCGACCACATCAAACAGCGGGCCATCGATGCGCTCGCCGGTGGACAGGCATGCCCCCCGCCCGACCCGATGCTCGCAGGTGAAGGCCAGCGGGCCGGTGGCATCGGCCATGATCGAGATGCCGCGAGCGTCCGTGGAGTCCAGCCAGACCGAGGTTGGCACTGCTGCCCCGTCGCTTCCACCGGGGCGCTGCATGAGGGCCTCATGCAGCGCCCAAGCATCGACGCTCGTTTCGACCCGGCGAACGCGGAGTGTGACCTCTAAGGGGTCAACCACTTCTGTGGTGTGGGCGACCGGCACATCCCCGACCGCGACGACGTCATCGCTCCCGGCGGCCGGCAACGAGAGCTCGGCTTGACCGAAAAAGTTGGCGATGATCTGCTCACCGTGCTCGGTGAGCACCGACTCAGGGTGGAACTGCACCCCCCACCGTCGCGACGAGGGCGCGGCCACCGCCATGACGCAGCCGTCGTCCTGTGCCCATGCCGTCGCCGTGAGCGCCACCGGGGCGCCCGCCGACTCATCCAGGGATACGGCTAGCGAGTGATAGCGCACCACGGGAAAGGGCGACGGTATGTCGGCGAAGAGCCCGGTGCCATCGTGGCGAACGAGTGAGACCATGCCATGTCGCGGCTCGGTCAGCTGGCCCACCTGTTGACCCGCATGATGAGCGATTCCCTGGTGCCCCAAGCAGATTCCGAGCACCGGCACCTCCGCCTGGCTCAACGCGCGATCAGAGAGCCCCATATCGCTCGGCACCTGGGGGCTGCCTGGCCCTGGGCCCACGACGATGGCGTCAAAGTCAAGCCACCAGGAGGAGGGCGCGACGGCTGAGCCATCCGCCGACACCTGATGACCGCCTCCACTGAGGTCGTGATCGTTGCGCCACACCGTTGGCGCCACGCCCGCGACACGGTGGAGCAGATCGGCCACATTGAAGGTGAAACTGTCGATGTTGTCGATCAGCAGCACCCGTAGATCCCCGCTCATCGACAGAGCCGACGCGCGCAAGTTGCCAGTGCGTCATCGCTGACCGGGACAGTGTCCATCGGGGCATTGTCGGCTTATCCTGAAGGAACCACAAAACCCGGTGCGGCGTCATACCGCTGTGACAAACTGCACACAACACACGGGCGGTCGCCCGTCGGGTCGATCAGTCGCAAGGGGAATCGGTGAGTAGAGCAGAGGACTTTATGAATGCCGCCCGGCAGTATGCCGGGGGTCAAGACGTGCGCGAAGTGGTCGGCCAAATGGCCGGCGGGCAAGCCGCGTCTGCGACCGGTCAACAGCAGCGCGGGCAGCAGCCTTCAGGCGGCGCGCCACAACAATCCGCCGCTGGTGGTGGGCGTGAACGCCGAGGACAGTCCGGGGAGGAGGGGCAGGATGCCTTCGCGCTGGATGCGCGCGACTTTCCAGCAGCCCGAGACCAGAGCCGTGCCTCGGGCACTCGGATCAACTCGGCCTCGGTGTCACTCAATGATGCGGCTGAGAACCTGAGCCGCAGCTACTACGAGAACGGCCAGCAGGGTCCCATGCATGTCATCACACCGATGGTGATGCCCAAGGGTCGACGGTTGCGGATGCTCCTGCCGATCATCTTTCTGACCATCCTTGGTCTGGTGGGCCTGGTGGTGCTGCTGCCGACCGACGGATTGAGCTCGGCCATCTTTGGGCCGCACTACTGGGCCTTGGTCGTTGTCCTTGCTGTGTTCTCCTGGTGGCGCCAGGGCATGGTGATGGTCCCCGAGGGCTGCGTCGCGCTGATCTCCCGCTTCGGGAAGGTCGAGGCTGAGGTGGGCCCAGGCTTGGTCACCTTGCTGAACCCATGGAAGCGGGTGTCCTACATCATCAACGTGACCCGCGAATACCCCTTCAACGCCCCGATACGCCAGGCCCCCACCAAGTCAGGCGTGCAGGCCTCGGTCGATCTCTTCTTGCAGTTCCGCATCGTCAACGCCCGCGAGTTCGTCTTCGTGCTGGGTGCCGTCCAGGGCTTCCAAGACAAACTCAACAACGCCATCTCCGAAACCACCCGCTCGTTGATCTATGAGCAGGAGGCATCTGGCATCTATGACCTGGTCGGTGAAAGCACCTCAAAACTGCTCGACCAGCTGAACGCTCAGTTCGCGCCAGCGGTCGAGCTCACCACGGCCAACATCACGCACGCCGAGCCGGCAAACCAGGAGTATCGGATGGACCTGGCGGCCCCGGAAATGGTGCGCGTGGCCAAGGAGGCCTACACCTACGAGTACGAGTTGCAGTTGCGCAAGGAACAGAACGATGGCGATCTCAACAAGGACCTCGCCTCGTTGAATGAGACCCTTTCGGCGATCCAGGCCGACATCGCCCGTTACCAGGCGCAGATGGATACAGCCCTGGAACGCGAAACCAACCGAGCCGACTCCCTGGCTCGGCAGCGGTTCGTCGAAGCCGAATCGACCGCCAATGCGAATGCGGCGTTGCTGGAAGCCCAAGCGTTGGACATCCGCGCCGTCAGCGCTGCGCTGGCACCAGAGATCCTCGACTACCGCTACCAGCAAGACATGCTCACCCAACTCGAGTCACTGGCTTCCTCCTTGCCGCAGATCGTGCGGGTCGGCGGGGACTCCGAAGGAGTCGACTTCTTGCAGATCGCCCGGCAATTGATTGGCGACTCCGACGTGCCCCTGTTTTCCGAGGAGGACATGGAGGCAATCCGATCCCGCAAGCCGGCCATCGAGGAGAGAGTCGCCAGTCGTCGCGCAGATATCGAGCATCTGCTGCAACCACCAGAGGAGACCAAGGTCGAGATCGTCCCCGAATCAGACACTGTCGATGACGTAGACGGTCACGACCGGATGGAGCAGATCAGGCGCTCAGTGGCTGAGGCCGACCAAGCACACGAGCCGGAAGGCAGCGACCATGTCTGAGCAGATGCAGCACCTGCGTGGTGACGGAATGTCATCGATCAAGGAAGTTCTCGCTGGTTGGGGCGATGTCGCGGCCCTACTCCGCGGTGGCGACGGTGGCGTGCTGGTCCCCGTGGTCATCCCGAAGGACACGCGCGGATTGCGTTGGCTCTCGCTGGTCTGGTTAGCGGCCTGGGCGGCCCTGAGCGGCGCCTTGCTGATGTTCAGCGACTCCGGCGGCCTCAGTGTGCTGGCCCTGTTGGCGGCAGTAGTGCTGTTGGCCCTGGCGGCGTTGTGGTGGTGGCGGTCCTCGATCATCGAGATCGAAGAAGGCACGGTCGGCGTGCTGACCAAGTTCGGCGCAATCAGTGGCAGTGGGTTGCCGCCGGGCCGACACTACCTCTGGCACCCATGGGCGAGAGTTGCCTACGTCGTCGATGTCACCACTGAGATCCCGTATGCGGCACCGGTGCTGTCCTCGCCGACGCATGAGAACGTGCCGCTGAAGTCGATCGAATTCTTCCTACGCTTCCGGATCGTGGACGCAGTTCGCTTCGTGCAAACCATCGGCGCAGGCAACTTCGACCTCGTGCTGTCGAACTCGGTGCAAGACGCAATCCGGCAACGCAGCCGCCAGGTCCGCACTGAGCGGGCCTATGACCTGCGCGGGTCAGACGTGAAAGACATGCAAGAACTGTTGAACCGCCAGTTGACTCGCTATGGCGTGCAGATCATGGGTTGCAACATTCCTGACGTGCAACTTCCCGATCAGTACCGTGAGCACCTGTCCACGCGAGAGCGGACATCCAAGGAACTGTCGGCATACGAGAAGGAGTGGGAGCTCACCCGCAAGCGTCGAATCGACACCCTGCTGATGCAGATCGAGCGCTCCAAGAAGGTCCGCGATGCCAAGATCGTTGAGGTCAAGGGCGCACTGAACAAGGCCCGCAAGGACGTGGCCCAAATGCTGGAGGAGCGCGAGACCGAGGCTCAGCGCGTCACATATGAGATCGAGACCAGGGCACGGACCAACCTGGTCGCGGCCCAGGGTGAGGCGAAGGCGCAGCAGCAGCTCGCTACGGCATACCGGGACAACCGGGCGGTGCTGGGGTATGAGTTGGCCAGGCGTCGCCTGGATGTGGGTGCTCGCCTCGCTGAGGCAGCCCCGCGGCCGGTGATCGTGCACACGGACGAACGCGGCACCGATAGTTCCGCCTTGTCCACATTGCTGATGGCTCAGCTACTACCGCAGATTCAATCGCAACAGGCGCGCGCACTGAAGAAACCCGAATCAGAGTGACCTGAGCGGGGCGGCATCCCGCGGCTTTGCTAGGGGTCGTGACACGGACACAACCCCTAGCAAAGGTCTATTGGGCTAAGCCGATCGGCTCAGCGATGACGAAGAAGTTGCTCTCGTAGCTGTGCACCTCGGGGCGCCACTGCCCAGAGCAGGTAATCAACACGAGCCGGTGGTCTCCGCGCTGGTTGAAGGCCACGCTGTCGGCCACCAACGCTTCCTTGTCAATCAGTTCAGTTCCGACGACCCGGTAGTCCAACTCGCCGCCATCGCCTCGCACAGTCACGACCTCGCCGACCTCGATGGTCAGCAGTTGACCGAAGTATCCGGGGCCTTCGGCGTTGTCGATGTGACCGGCGATGACCGTCGACCCGAACGGGTCATTCACATACGCTCCCCCATCCCACCAGCCGAGTTCGTCGACATTCTCGGGCACGACCAACTCGCCATCAACCGTAGGCGCAGGAAGGACCGATGCCGTGGACCCGCCGGGTAGTTCTACTTGTGTGGGCTTGAATCGCAGGCGCGAACTTTCGGCTGTTGAACCGACCCGTGCGGGTTCGATCGGCGTCGAGCTCGGGGCAGCGGCTGGGGCCGTGGACTCTGCGCTGTCACTGGCACTGGCACTGTCGCTCACCGCAGCCGCGGGGGCCTCGGCCTGGCTTTGAGCCGAACCACAACCAGTGAGCAGGACCATCGCGGTGCCTACCGCGACATACCTGGGGACACGAGACCCGCGCTGCGCATTGAGGCTCAGCGCCACATTCCGTTGAACATCCCCAGCACGCGCATCGCCATCGCGAAGTGGCCACCGGTCCCAGTGTTCACCATCTCAGGCTTTTCCGAGCCCTCCTGCGAGACCCCGATCACGTGCACGGCGACATTCATGGTCTCCGACTCCGGATCACCCACGGCGAATACGCGATTCAGCGAGCCACCCTTCACGGTCAGATCCAACGGGCCGAGGATGACCGGCTCGGTCTCACCGGTGGGGACGATCTCTACGCTGTAAGTGTCGACCGGCACGACGAGATTCAATGCCTCCCCGGTGGCGACGTTGGCAAAGAGCACCTCGCCGTCGACGACGATGTCAGCGGGCGGCACGGCGGCTGTGTGCGCCACGGTGAGCGACGCCTTGTCAGCCGGCACTGCAGAGAGGTCATTGTCGAAGACCGTCAGGACGGGGTCATCGGCGGCGTTGGAAGGCAGGTGCAGCACCACATCTGAGCTCGTGCCCGCCTCCGCATCGACCGTGTT
>JBBSNC010000127.1:0-7757 GCA_038232855.1 Actinomycetales bacterium | reverse complement strand
CCGGTGCCGACCGACCAGTCACTCCAGGCGAGCAATAGCACCACGAGCGCGCTGAGGAGGCCCAACAGTTGCAGCCCAGAGGTCAGCGAGCCTGCCTCATACAAACAGGGGCCTTGCGGCAGGCACAGCGCCCGTTGGAACTCCCCCGTGCTCGCGGTCAGGCCCGGGATGGTGGCAGCGGCACCGCCCACGAGCCCGGCGGTCACCACCACCAGATGCCCGACTCGAGCCGAGGGCAGAATCACATCCAGCATCAAGACGATGACGGCGGCCAGGGCTGGCACGAGCACCGGCGATAAGGCGACCCAGTTCACCTCAAGTGTCATCGGCCACCCCCGATGGCAAAGAGCGCTTGCACTGCGGGTTCAGTGAGGTTCAGCAACGTCAACGGGTAGACACCCAGGCCCACCACGACGAGCGCCAGGACGCCCATGGTCACGCGCTCGATCCCGGTGGCATCGGGGATGGCAGGCCGGGTCCGCTCTCCGGCCCAGACCTGACGCAGCACCCGCACGGAGTATGCGGCGGCAAGGGCGGCGCCGAACGCCGCCAGCACTGCGAAAAGGGTGAACCAGCCGTCATGGCGACCCGGCGCAGGCTCCCACGCGGCATAGATCGCACCGAACTCGCCCCAGAATCCGGCCAAACCCGGCAACCCCATGGACGCTGCCATCCCGACCACGAGGCCGAAGCCCAGGTGCGGACTGACCTCACGCACTGCTGCCCGTGCGGTCGTGAGATCAGCGCTGCCCCAGCGGTGCTTCAACGCGCCGACCACCACGAACAGCAAGGCCGAAATGACGCCATGCGCGATGTTGCCGAACAGTGCGGCCTGCATGCCCGTTTCGGTGCCCGCAGCCAGCCCCAGCACGACAAATCCCAAATGGGCAATGGAAGACCAGGCGATGAGGCGTTTGAGGTCGGGCTCGACCAGGCAGGCCAACCCGGCCCAGATGATCCCGACCGTCGCGCACCCGGCGAGCACCGGCGCCACGGTCGCAAAGCCGTCTGGCGCCCCCGGTATGACGAGGCGCACGATGCCGTAAGTGCCCATCTTGAGCAGCACCGCAGCAAGGAGCACCGAACCGGCTGTCGGCGCAGTGGCATGCACCCACGGCAACCACGTGTGTAGCGGCCAGATCGGCACCTTCAGCCCCAACCCGAGCAGCAGCAGCACCGCTACCGCGAGCTGCTGCGAGGCGGAGAGGGACCCTCCGCCCTGTGCAGCCCAGATGTCGAAGTCGGTGCTGCCGATGGCCGTCGCCATGACCAGGATGCCGATCAGCATCAAGGTCGATCCGGTGGCCGTCACCAGCAAGAACCTCAGCGCTGCCCCATCTCGCCGAGCCGCATTGGAGGCGTCGCCGTGCCGCGCGATCAGCACCCACATAGGCAGCAGCACGGTTTCGAAACCGAGGAAGAAGACGATGGCGTCGCGGGCCAGGAAGGTCACCAACGCACCGAAGATCACCAACAGAAGACAGCCGTAGTAGGTAGCGACGCCGGGCTGGGCCCGCCATACCGACAGCGGCGCCGTCTGCTCGGGCTCGCCAGGAGCCGTGGCAGATTCGTGGCGCAAGGCCACTGCAACGAGGCCGGCCCCCGCCGTGAGCAGCAACAGGGGGGCACTGATGCCGTCGACACTCAGATGCAACCGCACCCCTAGCGCTGGGATCCACTGCGCATTGAAATCGGGCCGAAACCACACCATGGCTCCCGTGCCCACTGCGGCCGCGACGGCCGAGCCCAGGCTCAGCCCACGCACCAGGGCCAGCGGTAGGCCGCCGCCGATGCGATCACCGAGGAGCAGGCCTGCGGCCACGCACAGCAGCGGCACCACGGCGAGCGCGATAGAGATCTCGCTCATCCGAAGATCACCCCGAGCGTCGCAAACACCAGCACGCCGGTCACGACCAGCACCAACGATGGGGCTGGCCTGATCGGTGAGAGCCGCTGGCTGCCGGTGCCGAGCAGCGAGGCGACGTGGCCCGCGCCCCTCACGTAGCCATCGAGAATGGTGTCATCGAGCCAGGTCACGGCACGAGCCAGAGCCAGGGTGGGTCTTGCGATCACTGCTTGGTATGCAGTGTCGGCGCCGAGGCCGCGCTCGGCCGCCAAGGTCAGGGAGGTGGGCAGGCGAGCTGCGGCGTCCCGGCTGCGCACCCCCCGACTCGCTGCCCAAACGGCCAGCGCAGCGGCTGCCATCAGCGCTAGCGAGGCCAGCAGCAGCGGCAGGTTGAAGGTCAATTCGACCTCGACGAAGGAGGTGAATGGCAGCAGGGCGCCAAGGACCGTAAGCAGCGTCAACGCCGAGATCCCGGCTCTGGCCGTGGAGGAGATGGCGGATTCAGCCTCTTCGACGCCGACTGCCTCTTGCACCACGTCGGGGTCGGCGAAAAAGTCGTCGATCTGCTCGCCGGTCGCCGAGGCCGACCCGCTCGCCTGCGTCGGCGTTGGGCGGTTGAGGATGAGCCATGCCCGCATGCAATACGCCGCCGTCAGCGGGGCCCCGGCGCCGAGTGCCGCGAGCACCACCACTGCTGAGACCCCCATCTCGGTCTCGACGCCTGCCTCGGCGCTGCTCAGGATCAGTTCCTTGGAGAAGAACCCGATGAACGGTGGCACCCCCGCTAGGGCCAACAACCCGAACCCGAGGGGGCGTTTCAGCGAGGCGTACCGCTGAGCGCTGGAGACGGCATACGCGACGATGGTGCCGCCGGTCAGCACGGCGAGCCAGCCCATGCTCAAGAACAGTAGGGATTTGAAGATTGCGTGCGACATCAAATGCAGCAGCGCCGCGTCAGCGCCTTCACCGACTGGTATGGCGGTCAACGCTGCCAGCATCAAAGCCACTTGGCTTACGGTCGACCAGGCCAGCAACCGCTTCAGATCCGGCTGGGCAAAGGCCAGCAGCGCAGCCAGCAATGTGGTGAAAGCAGCCAAGCAGGCGAGGGTCAGCCGTGCGGTGTCGCTGGCCTGCAGCAGCTCGAACAACTGCGCCAACACGACCGTGCCTGCGGCAACCATGGTGGCGGCGTGAATCAATGCTGATGCCGGCGTGGGCCCTTCCATGGCGTCCGGCAGCCAGTCCTGGAAGGGGAACAGGGCGCTCTTTCCGGCCACCCCGACGATGAGCAGCAGCAGCGCCGTCGTCAACGCCGCCCCGGGACGCTGCGACCAGTGATCCACGATGTCTGCGATCGAGGTGCTACCGGCACCTGACGCGAGCGCGACGAGCCCGAGGACGAATCCGATGTCGGCTACTCGGGTCACGATGAGGGCCTTGGCGGCGGCCCGGCGGGCGGAGGCTTTGGTGGATTGGTGGCCGATGAGCAGGAAGGAGCACCAGCCCATCACCTCCCATCCGATCAGCGTCAGGATCACGTCGCCGGAGTGGACGACCAACATCATCGCGGCGGTGAAGAGCGCCACGGTGGCGGCGAACTGTCGATAGTGCGGGTCGTACCAGAGATACCAGCGAGCGAAGGCTTGGACGACCATAGTGACGAAGGCAACCACGAGTGCGGTCACCGCGCTGAGCGTGCTGACATCCAGCGTCAACGGGACAGTGAGGTCACCCAGAGGCAGCGCGCCGATGGTTTGTGTCGTGAGCGTGCCGTCACTCTGCCCGAGGCGATAGATCTGCCACAGGGCGACGAGCACGCCTGCCAGACCGGCCGACATCACGCTCCAGCCAGCGGCCCGGGTCAATCTTTGCGGCAACAAGAGCGCCAACACAGCGGCCAGGAGCGGGATAGCCACCATCCACTGTGCCGGCGCTCCCTGGGCGCCAGGCAACTCGCCGATCGTCGGCAACGGGAGGTCGATGCCCGGCAGGTGCGGCAGCGTGATGTCGGGCCACGGCAGCCAGTTCACCGCGGGACCTCGTGTGCGCCCGGTGCTTCCAGTTCGCCCGCTCTGCCCACAGTGGTTGCGGTGTCCGGCTGCAGGTCTACGTGGCCGCGGGCGCGATAGAGCGCCATAAAGACTGCGAGGGCCACCACGATCTCAGCGGCCGCGATCGTGATGAGAAACATCGTCAGCACGACTCCTGAGGCGAAGGCATCCGGGGTGAAGGTGCTGCTCGCCACGAGGATCAACCCGGCCGCCGCCAGGATGAGTTCAACACCAATCAGCATGAGCACGGCATTTCGCCTGGCCAGGACGCCGTAAAAACCGGAACCCGCCAACACTGCCGCGAGCAGATACGGGAACGCCGGAGTCACGTGGCATCCTCAGTCGCGCTGGGGACTGCCTCCACCGTCTCCGTCGTGCCGGCACCTCGCGCCACTGCGATAGCCGCGATCAGCGCGAGCAACAGCAGGAGCGAGAGCAACTCGAACGGCCAAACCCAGGTGTCAAAAATCTGCGTCCCGATGTCCGCGTTGCTCGGCGCCTGCACTTCGACTGCCTCCCAGCCGGCGAGGGCGACCAGAGACCCACCGAGCAACACGGTCAATCCCGCCGCGAGCGCCCCCGCGAAGACGCGCTGTGCGGGCGAGGTGGAGACCGGAGCCTGCGAAGCGCCAGCCCGGGTCAGCATCAAAGCGAAGAGCACGAGGACGACCACGCCGCCGACATACACCAACAGCTGCACTAACGCGATCAGCTCGGCACCGAGCACGAGGTAACACCCGGCGAGCGTGCCCAGTGTGACGACGAGCCACAACGCCGCGTGCAGCACTTCGCGAGAGGTCACCGCGAGGATTGCCGCTGCCGCCGTGATGCACCCGATCGCGAGGAACAGGACGTCGCGCAGGCTCACTCCTCTGATCCTTGCGCCGAGCTATCTGAAGCCGCCGACCTGCCGAGCTGGGCCTTGACCGAGTCCGGAAGCGCGGCATCGGGCACGGTGTCCATCCACGTGCCGAGATGGTCTTTGGGATGCAGCAGGTTGCGGATGTCTCCCTCGGCATACGCAAAGTCCGGAGCCCAGAACAACGCGTCGAACGGGCATACCTCGATGCAGATCCCGCAGTACATGCACAGCGAGAAGTCGATGTCGAAACGATCCAACTCGTTGTGCGTCTTGGCTCGCCCACCCTCCGGGCCGGGTTCGGTGGTTTCCTTGTGGCTGTCGATGTAGATGCACCAGTCGGGGCATTCGCGGGCGCAGAGCATGCACGAGGTGCAGTTGTCGGCCAGCAAGGCGATGACGCCGCGGGAGCGATCGGGCAAGTCGGGCTCGACGTGGGGGTACTGCCGCGTGTGGGCAGGCGTCGTGAACGTCTTAGCGGTTGTCGTCAAACCGCTGAATAGGCCCTTCATCCCCAGACCACGACTCCTATGCCGGTGAGTGCGAGTTGTACGAGCGCCAAAGGCAGCAGCAGTGTCCAAGCGAAGCGCTGCAACTGATCTTCGCGCACTCGAGGCCAGGCGACGCGCAGCCAGATGATGACAACGGCCACACAGAAGCCCTTCAGGATCGTCCATAGCGGCCCAAGTACCTCTGACCAGGGGCCAGCCCAGCCGCCGAGATAGAGCACAGCGAACAGCACGGAGAAGAGCACGATCCCGGCATACTCGGCGAGCAGGAAGAAGGCGAACCGTAGGCCGGAGTATTCGGTGAACGGGCCGAAAACGACCTCGGCGTCAGCAATCGGGGCATCAAACGGGGTGCGCTGTAACTCAGCCACTGCGCTGGCGAAAAACACGAACGCACCCGGCAACTGCCAGATCAGCCACAGCGGTGTCCACGCCTGCGCAATCCCGGTCAAGGACAGGGTGCCGGCGGCCATCGCGACCGAGGCCGCGGCCAGCACCATCGGCAACTCGTAGCTGACGAGTTGGGCACCAGCCCGCATACCGCCAAGTTGGGAGTATTTGTTGCCACTGCCCAAACCGGCCATCAACGTGCCGATCACGCCGATGGAGGTCACCGCCAGCACGAAGAGCAGCGATGCCGGCACGTCGGCGGCCACCCACGTCGCCGACAGCGGAACCACTGCCATCGCGACCAGATAGGGGATCAGCGACACGGCCGGTGCCAGCCGGAAAACGTGACGATCGGCCGCAACCGGCGTGATGTCTTCCTTCTGGGTGAACTTGATGCCGTCAGCGACGAGTTGGCCGATGCCGTGAAAACCCGCTTCCATCGGGCCGAGGCGGCCTTGCATGTGGGCCATCACCTTGTGCTCGGTCTGCCCGACCAGCAACGGAAGCGTGAGGAAGGCACCCAAGACCACGACGGCCTTGAGCATCACTTCGAGCACGATCGGTAGGTTGGCGAGCATCGCCGCTCAGCCTACCGAGGGAGCGGCGTTGGCAAGGGATGCCGTGATCTGCGCCATACAGAAATTGCGCTGCGGCGCGAGATCCGTATGCCGCCAATCCCGCTGGTGATCGACATATCGTTCCTGTGTACAGATACCGCACAAAATTCTTAGAGGGCCTACTGTTCAGCGGTGCCCTCAACGCAAGCCCACGACCAACCACGCGAGCGGTTGATGACTGTGGGTGCGGGGGCACTTTCGGACGCCGAATTGGTGGCCGTTCATCTCGGAACAGGCCGACAGGGTGAAGGTGTCCTCGCGCTTTCGCGATCGCTGCTCGGCAACTGGGGCGGCGTCGCAGGCCTGGCCCGCGCTGATGTCGATGAACTTGCGCGCACACCGGGCGTTGGACCGGCGAAGGCCTGCCGGCTGGTAGCAGCGTTCGCGCTGGCGGATCGCGTCTCCCTGCCGGATCGCCCCCTGGTGTGTACGTCTGCCGACATCGCGGCGATAGCTATTCCCCGCATCGGTCGAGCGCGGACGGAACAAGTCCTATTGATCGTGCTCGACGGTGGCCATCGCGTATACCGCGTGCTCACCGTTGCGTCGGGTGGCGCCACCTCCAGCGTGGTCCCGGTCCGGGAAGTGTTGTCCCTGGCGCTGCGCCACGACGCGGTCGCGATCGCCTTAGCGCACAACCATCCGAGCGGGTCAGTAGAGCCGAGCGAAGATGATGTCGCGGTCACCGACCGGCTCAAAGCAGCTTCGCGAGGGGTGGGGCTCAGGTTCCTCGACCACGTCGTTGTCTCTGGGGATCAATGGCGAAGCATCACCGCATCGCGCTGAATATCTCGTTTCGTGCTGCTGGGAGGATTCCTCGGATGAGTTTGCTTCGCGAGTGGCGAAGGGACTCGAGGCGGACGAAGTGGCTGAGTATGTCATCAAGACGCCTAAGCAGAAGTGCTGGGGCACATCGAACGTCGGCGATTGGCATATCCAAGAGTGTGCTCAGTTTGAGTCGTGGCAGTTGAAGGCGGTTGGTAGCCGCGATGGCGCGATCAAGCACGGAGGCGCTGCGCAATGCGTGACCGAAGAGGCTCGCGTCGACTCCTGATCGCGGCCTGAGGACGAACTGTTCGACAGAGCAGAGGCCGCGGCGATCCGCAAGCCACACCTTGTTGAGGTACGGCCTGAGGTATCCGTAGGTCACATCACCAGACTCGAATCTGAACTTTCGCCCCCGTTCTTCCCCCACCAGTCGGCCGCCGACGGCACGGCCCGTATGTGACTCGACGCTTTCTAGTCCGATGAACTCACGCGCGCCGCGTCGATCGTCGCCGGGGTGAATCGTGTCGTTAACCGAATCGGCGAGGTCTCCCACATGGGCAGAGGGCAACCCCGCGGAGGCAATCAGCAACTCGATCACACGCGGAAGTGCCGAGAGCGGTAGGTAGTTCTGCGCCATTGCCACCGATACCGTGGTCTCGGCTAAGACCTGCTCCAAGCCATCGAGGTGGGCGGCGATGCGGCGCTGCTCGGAGAGGT
>JBBSNC010000126.1:0-7852 GCA_038232855.1 Actinomycetales bacterium | reverse complement strand
GGGTGGGAAGGGTGGGAACAGCGCGGGTGGGAAGGGTGGGAACAGCGCGGGTGGGAAGGGTGGGAACAGCGCGGGTGGGAAGGGTGGGGGTCTGCGGCTGCGCAGCATCGATGATCTGCCGCGCCGAAGTGGGGGTAAGAACGTCGACGTGGGCTTGGGCTGGCGCACCGCAACGGCGCTCGCAGCCGCTGACGTGCGTGCGTGCGGCGTCGCTCGGTAGGTGCACTACTGCTTCGCGGGCCAGCGCCATCGTCGCCACGGTGGTGCGGCCACAGGAGGGGGCTCCGACACAGGCCGAGAGCGCTTCCCACGCCGAGCCGGCGGTGATGGTGAGACCGCTATCGGCCAGATGCTGCGCAGCCGCAGAGCCCAGCTCGGACGCGGCACGCTGAGCACCGACATATCGATCACTGCGAAGCACCACCACGCTGCGCCACGGAGTCAGCACCACCGTGTCGGTTGCGCCTGCCAGCGCATCGAGCATGACGACATCGAGCATGCCCAGCGGGACACCGCATACCAGATCATCGCCGTGCACTCCGAGCGCCACTGGCTCGGTTTCGGCCAGGATCGGCTGCATCGAGGTCATGCCTTCGAACAACGCGGCGCCCGGGGCGAGATCGCGCACATTCCAGACTTCGGCGCTGCTTCGATGAGCGAGGAAAGCCCTGGCCAGCCGCAACAGTTCAGCGACGGCATGGTGCGGGGCGACATCCAAGCCCATCCCAGCGGCTAGCACTCTGCCTGTGTTCGGTGACGTCTGCTGATAGGCCAGGTCCCACCGCTCCCCCAGCACCGACCCGTTCTCGTCGCTGAACGCGACCATGAAGCGACCCGGCAGGTGCGCCAGTTCGGGGTCGGCGCACAGGCCTTTGTCGAACTCCCGTACGAGGTCGCTCAGGTGCGGCGCCAGCGGGGCGGCGAGGATGTTGCGGACCAGCTCGTGACTCGCTGACGGCAACAGTCCGGTGGCCTCGGCGGACTGGACGAACTCGCGTGGCAACGGTTCGGGCAGGGCGCGCAGTTGCAGATTCCCGCGTGAGGTCAATTGGAGGTATGGCGCACCGAACCGGGCGGCGAGGTCGATGAGGTCGCGCAGCACCGCCGTCGAGATCTGGCCCCCGGGCACGCGCAGCCGCACCAGGGCGCCGTCGTCGGCGATGAAGGGGCGGCTCAAACCAGGGCAGCGGTCCAGCCCCGCGCGTGCGGTCGTCACGGGAAGGGAGCATACGCTTTCCCCGCTACCCCCACATTCTTGTACCCCCCACGCCTTTGAGGATCATCTGTGCCGCGCATCGCCCTGTTGTCCACGTCTGACACCGATTTGCTCAGTGCTCGCGCCAGCGGCGCCGACTTCACCTACGCAAACCCCTCCCGTCCCGGGCACACCGAAATGGCGCAGGCGATCGAGAGCGCCGACCTGATCGTGGCCCGCATCTTGGGTGGGCCGCAGGACATGTGCAGCGGGTTCCGCCGGATCGTAAAAGCAGACGTACCGATGGTCGTGCTCGGTGGGGAGCAGACGCCGAATGCGTCCTTGATGGAGTTGTCCACCGTGCCCGCGGGTGTGGTGTCGGCGGCCCATCCCTACTTCGCCGAAGGTGGCGCAGGGAACCTCAAAGAAGTGCACGCGTTCCTGTCCGACACCTTGCTGTTGACCGGCGAGGGTTTTGAGGCGCCCGCGATTCTGCCAACATGGGGCGTTCTGGATCGGCCGGAGCTGAGTGAAACGACTGCGACCCGACCCCGAGTGGGGGTGCTGTTCTACCGCGCGCAGTATGCCGCTCAAAACACGGCATACGTGCACGCGTTGTGCGACGCCATTGATGCTGATGGCGGGGTCGGGGTGCCGATCTATGCCACGTCGCTGCGTGGGGCGGCTCCCGAACTGCTGACCGAGCTGGGCACCCTTGACGCGCTGATCACCACGGTGCTCGCGGCGGGTGGCACCCGGCCGAGCGGCGCTCAAGCCGGTGAGGACGACGAGTCGTGGGACGTGAGTGCTCTGGCGGCCCTCGACATACCGATCTTGCAGGGGTTGTGTCTGACCTGGAGCCGTGATGAGTGGGCGACCAGCGATGAGGGTATGTCGCCGCTGGACGTGGCTACGCAGGTCGCGGTGCCGGAGTTCGACGGGCGGTTGATCACCGTCGCCTTCTCGTTTAAGGAGATCGACGCGGACGGCCTGCCGCACTATGCCGCCGACCCCGAGCGGTGCTCCCGGGTGGCCAGCATCGCGGTCGGCCATGCCCGGCTGCGGCACCTCGCGCCGAGTGAGCGCAAGATCGCGCTGATCCTGTCGGCATACCCCACTAAGCACTCGCGGATCGGCAACGCGGTCGGCCTGGACACGCCGGTCTCCACGATCCGGCTGATGCGCGACCTCATCGCAGCCGGCTATGACCTCGGCGACGAAGGCGCCATCCCGGGCATGGGCGAGTTGGAGCCCATCGAGGGCGAACACCCCGACACCACCGCTGGCAATGCGCTGATCCACGCGCTCATCGCGGCCGGTGGGCAGGACCCCGACTGGCTCTCCCAAGAGCAGATCGCCTCATCCCAGGTCCGGGTGCCAGCGGCGACGTATGCCGACTGGTTCGCCCGCTTCCCCGAGGACCTGCGCTCTGGAGTTGAGCAGCATTGGGGCACTGCGCCTGGTGAACTCTTCGTCGACACCTCGACCAACCCAGAGGGTGACATCGTCTGTGCCGCATTGCAATCCGGCAATCTGGTCATCTTGGTGCAACCGCCGCGTGGGTTTGGCGAAAACCCTATTGCGATCTATCACGATCCGGATCTGCCGCCGACGCACCACTATCTGGCGACATACCGATGGATCGAAGAAACCTTCGGCGCGCACGCCGTGGTGCACATGGGCAAGCACGGCAATCTGGAGTGGATGCCGGGCAAGAACCTGGCGATGTCAGCCAGTTGCGGCACGGATGCCGCGCTGGGCTCGCTGCCGCTGATCTATCCGTTCCTGGTCAACGACCCCGGCGAGGGCACGCAGGCTAAGCGCCGCGCGCACGCCACGATCGTGGACCACCTGGTGCCGCCGATGGCCCGGGCCGATTCCTATGGCGATATTGCTCGTCTTGAGCAGCTGCTCGATGAATACGGCAATGTCTCGGCGATGGACCCAGCCAAGGTGCCCGCGTTGCGCGGTGAGATCTGGACGTTGATCCAGGCCGCGAAACTCGACCACGACCTGGGCATGAGCTCGGCGCCGGGCGAGGACGAGTTCGACGACTTCGTGTTGCATGTCGACGGCTGGTTATGTGAGATCAAGGACGTGCAGATCCGCGACGGGCTGCACATCCTGGGCCAAGCCCCCAGCGGCCCTGAGTTGGCCAACCTGGTGTTGGCGATCTTGCGCTCCGGGCAGATGTTCGGGGGTGCGCGGATGAGCATACCCGGATTGCGCACCGCCCTCGGGTTAGCCGATGAGGCCAGCAGTGGCCGCACCGATGAGATCGAGGAACTGGCTGCCGCGTTGGTCGCCGACGTGGCCGAAGCGTGCTGGGACGAGTCGGCCGTTGAACGGATCGTGACGACGCGTCTGGGCGAGGCCAACGACGGTGTCGCAGCTTCCCTGCGGTTCGCCTGCCGCGAGGTTGTGCCCCGACTGCAGCAGACGAGCAATGAGCTGCCGATGGTGCTGCACGCACTGGATGGCGGTTATGTGCCGGCCGGCCCCTCAGGCTCGCCCCTACGCGGCCTGGTCAACGTGTTGCCGACCGGGCGCAACTTCTACTCCGTGGACCCCAAGGCGATCCCGTCACGGTTGGCGTATGCCACGGGCGCGGCGATGGCCGACTCGTTGTTGGAGCGCTATCGCGAAGACACCGGGGCGCTGCCGGAGTCGGTGGGGCTCTCCGTCTGGGGGACCTCGGCGATGCGGACCTCCGGCGATGACATCGGTGAAGTGCTCGCGCTGATGGGTGTGACCCCGGTGTGGGACGAGCAGTCGCGCCGGGTCGTCGGCCTCGACGTGATCTCCCTCGAAGAGCTCGGCCGACCCCGGATCGACGTCATCGTGCGGATCTCCGGTTTCTTCCGCGACGCGTTCCCGCACGTCATCGACATGCTCGACGATGCGATTGCCGCGGTGACAGCCCGTGATGAGCCGCTGGACCAGAACTTCGTGCGAGCCCACGCTCAGGTCGACCTGGCTGCGCACGGTGACGAACGTCGGGCCCGCACGCGGATCTTCGGCTCCAAGCCAGGCTCGTATGGTGCGGGGGTGCTGCAGGTCGTGGAGTCGGGGTCGTGGCGTGATGACGCCGACCTGGCTGAGGTCTACACGACCTGGGGAGGTTTCGCCTACGGGCGCGACCTGGACGGGGCCCCGGCGCGCGAAGACATGGAGACCAACTATCGCCGGATCGAGGTGGCCGCCAAAAACATCGACAACCGGGAGAGCGACATCCTCGACTCGGACGACTACTTCCAATATCACGGTGGCATGATCGCGACCGTGCGTTCACTGCGCGGTGACGGCTCGGAGCCGAAGGCCTATATCGGCGACTCGACCTCACCGGAGTCGATCAAGACACGCAGTCTGACCGAGGAGACGAACCGGATCTTCCGGGCTCGGGTGGTCAACCCGAGGTGGATCTCGGCCATGCAGCGGCACGGATACAAAGGCGCGTTCGAGATCGCGGCAACGGTCGATTACATCTTCGGCTTCGACGCCACGGCCGGGGTGATTCCGGACTGGATGTATGAGTCGCTGGCTGCCAACTATGTGTTGGACCCGGCTAACCAAGCTTTTATGAAGCACGCCAACCCGTGGGCGCTGCGCGGCATCATCGAAAAGCTCGGCGAGGCCGCTGGGCGTGGGCTGTGGGAGCACCCCGAGCAGGAGACGTTGGACGCGATGCAGCAGGTCTATTTAGACGTTGAGGGCGACCTCGAGGACTAGGGCACACTATGGGCATGAGCCGCTCAGAGTTCTTCTCACGTGCGGCTAACCGGTATCTCGATGAAAACTGGACGCACACTCGGTGACGAGGCAGATTGATGAGGCGCTGGAGCAGTGCGGGGCACTCGATGAATCCAATGAAGTAGCGGTCGAGGCAGCGCGAGGCTTCTTGGGCGACTCCAGTGACCAATGGTGACTGAGCGGGGCACGCGTTCATCTCACGCCCGAGGATCAGCCACGGCCTACGGCATCAACACGTAGGTGTCCATAATCCAACCGTGCTCCTCGCGCAGATCACGGCGTCGCTGCTCGATCTGCTGGGCTACGTCGGCGAGCGTGCCGCTGCGCAATTCCTGGTAGTCCAGACCGAGGTAGGCACCCCAATAGATCCGCAGGTCAGGGTGGACGGCCGCCAACTCGGTCGCGGCGAATTGGCCGTCGAGCATCACGACGACGCTGCCCAGATCGGGAGACCACTCCTGCACCAGGCGCCTGCCGGTGGTGATGTGGATCGGCATACCGATGTCGTGCAACACAATCCGGTGGGCAGCCGCGAGCGCTTGGAATGCCGAGATGCCGGGGATAACCGTCACATCTAGATCTTGGATGGACGCGATCGTGTCGACGATCCGAATCGTGCTGTCGTAGAACGCGGGATCACCCCACACCAAGAATCCGACGGTTGCCGACTCGGGCAGGTCGGCGATGATCTGTCCGTATCGTCGAGCGCGCTCGGCATGCCAGTCCAGCACCACCCCTTCGTATGCCGAAGCGCGGCTGGTCGGCGCGCTGGGATCGCGCTTCGGGTCCGGCACGGCAATGAGCTGCGGCTGAGGGCCTTCGATAAACTGTTCGCAGATCGCTTCACGAGCACCGACGAGGTCTGCCTTGGCTTCACCCTTGTCTGCGAGCAGCACCACGTCGAGCTCGTTGAGCGCCTCGATCGCCTCCACACTGAGGTGCTTCGGCGACCCCGCGCCGATGCCGATCACGAAGACGCGCCTTGCTGCTGGACTCACGGGGGCGGAGTCTATGTCAGCACAGACGGTTGTACGCTCCCGGCCATGACTGCCGACAACGCAGCACTGATCGCGCTCGTAGCGGCCACCGCATTGCATACCGGATTTCAGCTCACTGTCACAGCCGTCGTCTACCCAGCCCTTGCCCGTGTCAATGCCAAGGATTGGGCCCGCGCGCATGAAGCGCATGGCCGCTCGATCGTGGGCGTCGTCGTGGTGGCGTATGCCGCGTTGCTGCTGGCAGGCGGATGGGCACTGCTGACCCATCTCGGTGACCCGTGGGTGTGGCTTGCGATCGGTGGGTCTGCCCTATCGATGGGCACCACGGCGCTGGTTGCCGGGCCGTCTCATTCCTTGTTAGACAACAACCCCGACCCCGTGCTGATCAAGCGACTGTTCGAGGCAGATCGCGTCCGCATGCTCGGAGCCGTCCTTGCCTTCGCAGCAGCCATCATCGCCGCCCTCTCGTAATCGATCAAGGCTTGAGGATGACCTTGATGCACCCGTCCCGCTTCTGCTGAAACATTTCGTAGGCCTGCGCAGCATTGCTCAATGGCATGGTGTGTGTTGCCAGGCTTTCCAAGCGCAAGACATCGTCAGCGGCAGCGACGATGTCATGCAGTTCCGGCGTCCAGCGCTTCACGTGGCATTGGCCCATCCGCACCTGCACCGCCTTGTCGAAGAGCTCCATCATCGGCATCGGGTCAGCCATGCCGCCGTAGACGCCCGAAATCGATACCGTGCCGCCGCGGCGCACAGCGGCGATTGCGGTATGCAGCGCCGAGAGCCGGTCGATCCCGGCCTTTTCGATGGCGCCTCGGGCGAGGGGTCCAGGCAGCCGAGCAGCCGCAGAGATCGCGGCTCCGGCGATGGGGTTGCCATGCGCCTCCATTCCGACCGCGTCCAGGACGCCATCGGCGCCCCGCCCATTCGTCATGTCATAGATAGCGGCGGCCACGTCCGGTACCTCGTTGAGGTCGACCACCTCAGCGCCGCTCGCACGCGCCAACTCGAGCCGTTCGGCGACCAGGTCGACGCCGATGACACGCTTGATGCCTCGGTGCAGCCCGCTGCGGACGGCGAGTTGCCCGACTGGTCCCAAGCCGATCACGGCCAGGGTCCCGTCGCTGTCGACGTCGGCATACGTCACGCCTTGCCACGCGGTCGGCAGGATGTCGGAAAGGTAGAGGTAGCGCTCATCTGAGTGATCCTGGCCGACGACGACCGGGCCGAAGTCCGCGTGCGGAACCCGCACATACTCCGCCTGCCCGCCCGGCACCGATCCATACAGCGAGGTGTAGCCGAAGAGTTGGGCGCCTTTGCCCTGCTCGCGCACCTGTGTGGTCTCGCACTGGGCGAACAATCCGCGGTCGCACATCCAGCACGATCCACAGGAGATGTTGAACGGGACGACGACCCGATCGCCCACCGCGAGCGACCCGGCGCCGCTGCCCACCTCCTCCACGATGCCCATGAACTCATGCCCGAGCACGTCGTCTTTAGCCAAGTAGGGAGCCAGCACCGAATAGAGGTGCAGGTCGGAGCCGCAGATGGCGGTCGAGGTCACCCGCACGATGGCGTCGGTGGGCTCCTGGATGTGTGGGTCGGGGACGTCTTTGACTTCGACGTTGTTGATGCCTTGCCAGGTGAGAGCCTTCATGCCGCAACGCTAAGCCGGTTCGAAGGCACGCGCATGCTGGGCGCGAAGTCGGCAGGGGACGTAGCGTGCAACACATGACACAACCTGTTGCCCTGGTCGCTGGCGCTTCCCGTGGATTGGGCCTGCTGATCGCCAAAGCCCTGCTGCAACGCGGACACAACGTGGCTATCTGTGCCCGATCATCGGTGGAGTTGGATGCAGCGGTGGACACGTTGAGTGAGTTCGGGTCTGTCCGTTCCTATGTCTGCG
>JBBSNC010000125.1:0-7857 GCA_038232855.1 Actinomycetales bacterium | reverse complement strand
GATCTCCTTCATGATCTCGTTCGGCTGCAGGCTCAGGTCGAACTGCTTGTGCGCCGAGATGTAGCCGCTCGTCTCTACCCATCCGGTGAACTCCGCGCTGGTGATGAACTCCAGCACCGCGACGGAGTCCTCGTCGTCGCCGCTGAACAGGCCGGCCACGTCGCCACCGCCCAGCACGGGAGCATCGCCCTCCTCGAGGCCGGGCAACTGGAACACGCCCACCTGGTTGTCCAAATCCTGGACCACCTCGTCCGGGAAGCTGCCCGGCAACGCCAGGAAACTGGCCTGACGGTGCAGGTAGCAGCCCGGCTCCTCCTGGAACATCGGGTTGGCCGCGGTCGCGAACGCGGTGCTGGCGATCGCCTGCGTGCCGCCGAGCACGTTGCCTTCGGTCTTCCAGATGTCCTCGACGTACTGCCCGGCCTCGACCACCATGGGGTCGTCGAACGGGATCTCGTGGTTGACCCACTGGTCGTAGCCCTCGGTGCCGCCGACCCGCAGGACGTAGTCCTCGACCCAGTCGGTGGCGACCCACCCGGTCGCCGGGCCGCTCTCGATGCCGATGCACCAGGGAGTGGTGCCGTCGGACTTGATCTGCTCGGTCAGCGCGAGCAGCTCCTCGTGCGTCTTCGGGATCTCGTAGCCGGCCTCCTCGAACGGCCCCTTGGGGTACCAGACCAGGCTCTTGACGCTGATCGACATGGGGGCGGCGTAGATCGCGCCGTCCTCGGTCTTGGCGGCCTCCAGGATGCCCGGCACCACGGACTCCTGCAGGGCCTCCATGTCGATCACGTCGCGCAGGTCTGTCAGCTTGCCCGACTCTGCGA
Organism: Actinomycetales bacterium; assembly: GCA_038232855.1. Lineage (GTDB taxonomy): Bacteria > Actinomycetota > Actinomycetes > Actinomycetales > Dermatophilaceae > Ornithinicoccus. The sequence continues at coordinate 7,030 of JBBSNC010000125.1, read as the reverse complement.
TGTCCAGGGTGATGCCGGGCTGCGGGAAGATCGCGATGTCCGGCAGGTTCTGGCCGGCGACGCGGCTGCGGATCAGCTTGTCGAAGTCCGGGGTCGGGGAGAACTTGACGTTGATCCCCTCCTCCTCGGCCCAGGCACTCACCTTGTCGATGAAGGCATCGGACTGCTCGTTGGCGAAGCCGTACATGACCTCGACCTCACCGTCCCCGCCGGCTCCCCCGCCGCCGGAGCCGGTGTCGCTCCCCTCACTCAGGCATCCGGTCAGCAGCAGTGTGCTCGCTGCTCCGGCGGCGGCCAGTCTCGCTGCGCTCGGTACTCGCATCTCGTCCCTCTCCACTCACTGGGTTCGGTCTCTCCATGGCGCTTGATCGGACCAACGGTGGCCTACGTCACGGCAGCCACGGTCAAACTACTCGGGGGGCAGTCCGCACGCAACGCGGTCCCCAAACATTTATGCAATCGTTATCTTGGGACGCGACGGACCCTTGGCCCCTGCCGCCTCGGGCCCCAGCGGCCACTCCCGTCACTGGTGACCTCGCACGACGTGTCGCGCAGCGCAAGCGTCCGCAGCGAGGTCGCCCGGCGCTCGGTCTGCCGCAGTATCTCCGGCAGGCTGGCGTCCTGGAAGTTCCTCTGGGTCATCGATGATGCCCGCCACCTTGTCGTTCCATTCCGCGTAGAGAAAGTCGAGGGCGTTCTTGAGTTGGCTCGGGAGTCCGCGGTTGTACTCCGCCGTCACGAAGACGAACCCGACGTACCCGGCCATCCTCTCCACCCACGCCCTGGTGCGATCGCGGGTGTAGTTGCCGGAGGATGTCGGCTCCGGCTCGTCTAGGTTGCGCAGGTCCTGCTCGGCCAGATCGACGAGGTCATACGTCACGTCTGCGCGGTGGCGCGTCCCGACATACACCCACTCGGCCACAGCAGGGGCGACCCCCTGCGGCCGGCTGCAGGCGATGACGACGGCGATGGTCAGGGGTGTGGACACGGCGGTTCTCGGGTGGGAAGGGGTGCTCAGATGCGTAACCGTAGGCGGGAAACCTCCAATTCGATCTTTGCCCCGGTGCAATCCTCGAACGGCTTGAACGAGTCGATACAAGGCTCATCCTCAGGCGAGGTGATGGAGGCATAGATGCTCTCCTTGCCCTCAAGGTCCCCATATTCGTCTAAGGCCGCTGCAGGCTGCCGGGGCAATCGTCGCTAGGCCGGCCGTGAGGGCCGTTATCTTGCGTGATGGAGTGACCGGGGACATACGATCGCAATCGTTTGGCGTGGACGACGAGGCGGTGGGTATTCAGGCAGTTTGGAGTTCGCCTGCCAATCTAAGTGGGCCAGGATGGATTGGCGATCACTTGGCATGTGTCAGCGACTTGCGGAGGGGTCCTCCAATCGCAAGAACTCCAAATGGCGCAGATAGGAGTCGAGGCAGTCGTGGATCAATTGTGCCTCGGTGTAGCCCATGACCTCATATCCCTGACCGCCCTCCGCCGAATGCACCTCTAGACGAGCGTAGGTGGCGTCGCCACGAGGCATCCTGCCCCCGTATTCAGGCACGGGTGCCTCGTGCAGCTCAACCCGATAGACGAACGGGTGGGGCTTGTTCGGGTCGGTTTGCAGGTGAATGTTCCGGCTGTCGTGTTGTGCGTCAGCATCCGCGTCGGTCTGAATATCGACATCCACCTCCGTCGCGACACCCTGAGATGTCAACTCCTCCGCGACCTCGCTCAGGGCTGGCTGGACGACCTCATCCAAGAACTGGCTGGCCTTGTCACGATCGGGGAAGGTCAAGGCATGTGAGAGACGGTTGCTCCATGACTTGGTGGCGCCGGGCTCGGGGTTGGAGTCGCGGGCGGACAGCATCATCGGTAGGGCGTGTTGACCGCTGTCGACTCGGTTGCCTTCAACCTGCAACGCCTTCCACAGCCCCCACACCACCAACATCATCACGAACGCGAACGGCAAACCCATGATGACGGTCGCATACTGCAACGCAACGATCCCACCCGCGCTGAGCAACGCAGCGGTGAGCACTCCGGTAGTGACTGCCCAGACGATCCGCAGCCACGCATCCGCGTCGTCATGCGAAGTGCGCAAATACGAACAGAGGTTGGCCATCACTAAAGCTCCGGAGTCGGCCGAAGTAACGTAGAAGAGCAGTCCCACGATCGTGGCCACACCGATGATGAACAGCGCTCCCGGGTAGTCCTGTAGCAACGTGTAGAAGCCTCGTTCCGGTGCGGCCATCGTGGCTTCGCCGAACTCGGCGTCACCGCCACGCACGCGGTCAATGGCGGAGTTGCCGAAGATAGAAACCCACATCACCACATAACTGAACGGGATGACCATCGTGCCAAGCACGAACTGTCGGATCGTGCGGCCGCGGGAGATACGGGCCAAGAACAAACCGACGAACGACGCCCAAGCGATCCACCAGGCCCAGAAGAACAGCGTCCAGAAGCTCATCCACTCTGCAGTGTCGCTGTAGGCGAATGTCTGCATCGTCAGGCCGGGGAACCGCGTCACGAAGTCGCCGACGTTCATCACGATGGCCTCGAGCAGGAAGGCAGTCTTACCCAGGACGAGGACCCACAACGCTAAACCGATGGCCATCAGCACGTTGATCTGCGACAGCAGGCGAATGCCCTTGTCGACCCCGGTCGTGGCCGAGATGGTCGCGATAAGCACGGCCAGTGCGATGAGGCCGATCTGAGCCGCCAAACCCTCCGGTATGCCGAACAGCAGGTAGAGGCCGAAGTTCAGTTGGACGACACCGATGCCGAGGCTGGTGGCCACCCCGAATATCGTGCCGAGCACGGCGGCGGTGTCTACGGTGTGCCCCAGCGCACCGTTGATCCGTTTGCCAAAGATCGGATACAACGCCGACCGCACCGCAAGTGGCAGGTTGCGGCGATAGGCGAAGTAGGCCAATGCCATGCCCATCAGGGCATACATCGCCCATCCCGTGATGCCGTAGTGAAAGAGCGTCCACACGGTGGCCTCACGAGCGGCTTCGACCGTGCCGCCCTCGCCGACCGGTGGGGCGAGGTACTGCGTGACCGGCTCGGCAACCGAGAAGAACATGAGGTCGGTGCCAATGCCAGCTGCGAAGAGCATCGCGGCCCACGAGAAGGTGGAGTATTCGGGCTTGGAGTGGTCGGGGCCGAGCTTGATGTGCCCGTACCGCGAGATGCCAAGGAAGAGCACAAAGACCAGAACGATAGTGGCGAGCGCGATGTAGAACCATCCGAACCAGGAGCTGGCATAACCCACAAGTGAGCCGATCCGTGCCTCCGCCGCCTCAGGCCAGATGATGAGCCACAGCGCCACCAGGACGGTCCCGCCAAGGGAGGTCCCAAAGACGATGGGGTTCACCCGCGTGGTCCGGGAGGCGTCGGTGGCCGCGCCCGGCGGCGGTGGCTCTTTCGTCTCTTCGCGCTGATCGATGCTCATGTCGGTTCTCCTGAATCGTCGGACCGCAGACGCGGCATTCCTGGTCGAGCGCTGGCTGCGCTCGGAGGATCGAGGGTGGCGTCCCACGCTTCGTTGCGCGGGTCGCCTGGCGGAAAGAGCGGCATACCCTTGCCGTGCTGATAGAACGGCACTTCCATGGGGGGCAACGGGGTGTTTCCGGCTATCAGATCGGCGGCACGTTCGGCCACCATCATCACCGGGGCGTAGATGTTGCCGTTGGTCACGAATGGGAAGACTGAAGCATCGACCACGCGCAGCCCTTGCATGCCGTGCACCGACATCGTTTGCGGGTCGACCACGGACATCGCGTCTTCGCAGCCGCCCATCTTGGCCGTACAGGAGGGGTGCAGGGCGGTCTCGGCGTCGCGGGCCACCCAATCCAAGATCTCCTGATCGGTTTCGACCTCACCGCCGGGGGAGATCTCGCCACCGCTGAACGCGGCGAAGGCCGGCTGCTCCAAGATGGTGCGGGCCGCCCGGATCATCTCGATCCATTCGCGCCGATCGGATTCGGTCGAGAGGTAGTTGAATTGAATGGCTGGGTGTTCCTTGGGATCGGGGCTACGGATCAGCACGCTACCCCGGCAATCGGAATACATCGGCCCGATGTGCACCTGATATCCGTGCTCGCTGGCGGGGCGCGAGCCGTCGTAGCGGATCGCGATCGGGAGGAAGTGGAACATTTCGTTGGGGTAGGGCACGTCCTCGTTGCTGCGGATGAAGCCGCCCGCTTCGAAGTGATTCGACGCCCCGACGCCGCTGCGCAGGAAGAGCCACTCGGCGGCGATGCGCGGCTTGTGGTGGTGCTTCAACCATGGGGCGATCGAGACCGGCTGGGTGCTTGCATGCTGGATGTAGACCTCGAGGTGGTCTTGCAGGTTCTGACCGACGCCGGGCAACTCGAGCACGGGAGTGACGCCCACTGCCGACAATGCCGCGGGGTCACCGATCCCAGTCAACTGGAGCAGTTGCGGGGTGTTGAAGGCGCCACCGCACAAGATCACCTCACCCGCGCTCGCGCTGCGCTTGACCTTTCCGCCCAACAGATAGTCGACGCCCGTCACGCGGGTGCCCTGCGTATGCAGTGTGCTGACTTGCGCGAGCGTGCGCACGGTGAGGTTCGGTCGGCCCATGACCGGGTGCAGGTAGGCACGGGCCGCCGAAAGGCGTCGACCGCGATAGACGTTGCGGTCGAACTTGGCGAAGCCTTCCTGCCGGTAGCCGTTCACGTCATCCGTCAGCGGATAGCCCGCCTGCTGCACCGCCTCGAAGAAGGCGCCGAACAATGGCGAAGTGGCTGGACCGCGCTCAAGGGCCAACGGCCCCGACCCACCGCGCCAGGTATCGACACCGGCAAGGCAGTTTTCCATCCGCTTGAAGTACGGCAAGCAGTGCGCGTAGTCCCAGTCCGACATACCGGGCTCCGCCGCCCAGCGCTGGTAGTCCAAAGCGTTGCCGCGCTGAAAGATCATCCCGTTGATGCTGCTGGAACCGCCCAACACCTTCCCCCGGGCATGATCGACGCGACGCCCCCCCATGAAGGGCTCCGGTTCGGTGACGTACTTCCAGTCGTACAAGGCGTTCCCGATCGAATACGGCAGGGCCGCAGGCATGTGAATGAAAGGATCCAGCCGGTTGTCGTTGCGCCCAGCCTCGAGCACCAGGACCGAGGTCGAGGTATCTGCGCTGAGTCGATTGGCCAGCGCCGACCCAGCCGAGCCACCGCCCACAATGATGTAGTCGTAGTGCTGCGCCGATCGGGCCATGAGTCAACTCCTTAGTCTGTGATGGACGTGGGGCCGCGGTCAGCGAACCAGTCGGCCCGGGCGGGACGAGTGTTGTGCCAGATGTGCTTGTTCTCTTGATACTCCTCGAGCCCGGCACGGCCCAACTCTCGTCCGATGCCGGATTGCTTGAAGCCACCCCATTCGGCTTGCGGCACATAGGGGTGATAGTCGTTGATCCAGATCGTGCCGTGCCGCAATCGAGCGGCCATCCGCTCCGCCCGACCCGCGTTCTGCGTCCAGACGGCACCGGCCAAGCCGAAAATCGTGTCGTTGGCGATAGCGACCGCAGCATCCTCCAACTCATCGCTGTCAGCGCCCGAGAACGTCTCGACGGAGAGTACCGGTCCGAACGACTCATCGTGCACGCAGTCCATCTCGCGATGGCAGCGGTCCAGGATGGTCGGCAGGTAATAGCATCCCGACGCGAGGTCGGGGTCGCTGGGCGGGCTGCCACCGGCGACCAGCTCGGCGCCCTGCTCAACGGCCCGTTCGACATACTCATGCACCTTGTCTCGGTGAGCGGTGCTGATCAGTGGGCCGGTCTCGGCATCGGGATCAAACGGACCCCCAAGGCGTATGCCGTCCGCTCGGCGGATCAGTTCGGTCACCACCTCGTCGTGGATCTCTTCTTGCACGATCAAGCGGGAACCGGCCGAGCAGACCTGCCCAGAATCCAAAAAGATAGCGGTCAGGGCATTGTCGATCGCAACATCCAGGTCGGCGTCGGCGAAGATGACATTGGGATTCTTGCCGCCGAGCTCCAAGGCGACCCGCTTCACTGTCTCTGCAGCCGCCGCCATGATGATGCGGCCACTGACCAGGCCGCCTGTGAAGGAGACGAGATCGACGAGCGGTGACTGGGTCAGCGCTGCACCGACCTGTGCGCCAGTGCCCAGCACGAGGTTGCCAACCCCCTCGGGCATCCCCGCGTCGGCTAGTGCCTGCATCAACCAGATAGCAGTAGACGGCGTGAATTCGCTCGGTTTAAGCACGAAAGTGTTGCCAGCCGCCAGAGCGGGCGCGACCTTCCATGAGGTCTGCAGCAACGGGTAGTTCCACGGAGTGATCAGCGCGCAGACACCGACGGGTTCGTGCACGACGCGGCTTGCCACATCTGTCATGCCTGCGTCGACGACTCGACCAGCATCCGTGCCGGCGATCGCCGCAAAGTGGCGAAAGACGGCAACGATGTCGTCGACATCAAGTTGCGACTCGACGAAGCGCTTGCCCGTGTCCCGGGACTCCAGTGTGGCGACATGATCGCGCTGAGACTCCAGTGCGTCAGCGACCTGCAGCAAGAGGGAGGCACGTTCACGAGCGGTGGTTGACCGCCATGGTCCTGCATCGAAAGCCGTGCGTGCAGCCTGGACGGCCCGCTCGGCATCCTCGGCGCTGCCCTCGGACACGGTCGCGACTTCGCTTCCGTCGGCAGGGCAGGTGATAGTGCGCGTGCCGGATCCACTGGCAGAGCGCCATTGGCCACCGATGAAGAGTTCCGCCATGCTGGCCAGACTAGCCACTCAGCCGAGGTCAAGGGAGCTTTATGACGCAGCTACTTCAGTTTTCGCGGGACTTCTTGTGGGGCTCGGCCACGGCGGCCTACCAGATCGAGGGTGCAGCCCACGAAGACGGTCGCAGAGACTCACTCTGGGACGCCTTTGCGCGCGTTCCCGGTGCAGTGGCGAACGGCGACGACGGGCAGGTGGCCTGCGATCACTACCACCGGTATGCCGAGGACGTTGCGCTGATGAAGGCGATGAACTTGGGCTCCT
>JBBSNC010000124.1:0-7859 GCA_038232855.1 Actinomycetales bacterium | reverse complement strand
TCACCTTGGCGAACATGCCCGGGTGCGCTCGACCAGTTCTGATCGCCGACATATCTTCTCGGGCCACCTCTAACGCCTTGGCCATCTTGTCCTCGGCCTCCAACATGGCCATTTCAGTGGTATCGGACATTGGATGCGCTCCTCAGGTTGCCGGTGTGCGGGGGGCGGGCTTCAGCCCGCGGTAACCAGTGTGCCGATCTTCTCACCTCGGATAGCCGAAGCGATGCTGCCAGCACCGTCCATTCCGAAAACGAGCATCGGTAGGTCGTTGTCCATGCAGAGGCTGAAGGCCGCAGCATCCACGACTCGCAGGTTCTGGGTCAGGGCCTCATCGAAGGTCAGCGTGTCCAACTTGATCGCGGAGGGGTCGGCGCGGGGGTCGGAGGTATACACCCCGTCTACGCCGTGCTTGCTCATCAAGACGGCGTCGCATTTGATCTCCAGCGCGCGTTGCGCTGAAACCGTGTCGGTGGAGAAGTATGGCATCCCGGCACCGGCGCCGAAGATGACCACCCGGCCCTTTTCAAGGTGACGAATCGCCCGACGCGGGATGTATGGCTCGGCGACCTGACCCATCGTGATGGCCGTCTGCACGCGCGTGGCCACGCCTTCCTTCTCCATGAAGTCCTGCAACGCCAGGCAGTTCATCACGGTGCCCAACATCCCCATGTAGTCAGCGCGAGCACGCTCCATACCCCGCTGTTGCAGTTGTGCTCCACGGAAGAAATTGCCGCCACCGATGACGACTGCGACCTGGATCCCTTCACCTGCTGCTGCCGCGATCTGACGGGCGATCCCCCGCACGACATCGGGGTCGACCCCGCTCTGTCCCCCGCCAAACGCCTCTCCAGAAAGCTTCAGCAGCACCCGCCGAACAGGTGGTGCAGGTGCAGCGGGCGTGTCGACATGAGTCATCGCGGCCTTTCGGGCAGAAGCAGGTGGAGCGCTCCGGCGATCCTGCCACATTGCCACAGGTGTGCGTGTCGGTTTGGGCCAACCGGCATGATGGCCCTATGTCCGCCGACACTGCTGTGGGTGCCCAGCACCGCACCGAAGCCGGCGCCGGCAGCCATCGAGTCAGCACCGAACTTGTGGCCGTGATCGTCTCGTGGACCGCCGAAGGCCCCTGCGTGCTGACCTCGCCGCAAGCCTCCCGACTACCCTCTGGCCCGTTGCGCGAGGATCATCAGTCGTTGCAGACCGGCCTGCGAGCGTGGGTAGAGCAGCAAACCGGCCTGCGCCTGGGGTATGTCGAGCAGTTGTACACCTTTGCTGACCCCGACCGCACCGGCGGCGCGGACAGAACCATCTCGGTGTCTTATCTGGGGCTGACCCGCTCGACTTCAGTGACGTCGGCCTGGCGAGGGTTCTACGACTACTTCCCGTGGGAGGACCAACGCCAAGACGATCAAGGTATGCGGGCCGCCATCACGCAGCGACTGCTCGACTGGGCCGCATCAGCCCCGTCAGGTCAGCGACACGAGCGTCAGCTTCGGTGCGCGGTCAATTTCGCCCTGCAAGGACGCCCATGGCGACCGGAGTTGACCCTGCAACGATATGAATTGTTGTATGAAGCGGGACTGATCCCGGAATCTGCGAACGCTGCTGAGGCGCCGGTGTCCGGGGTGTCGATGGAGCACGATCATCGTCGCATCGTGGCCACGGGCATTGCTCGTTTGCGAGCCAAGATTCAGTACCGTCCCGTGGTCTTCGAGTTGCTGCCGGATGAGTTCACGCTCGGCAACCTGCAATCGGTGGTCGAAGCTCTGGCTGGGCAGCACCTGCACAAGCAGAACTTCCGCAGGCTGATCACCCAGCAGGAGTTGGTCGAAGAGACCGGACGCACCGATCAGCAAACGGGCGGTCGACCGGCAAAGTTGTATGCGTTCCGGCGCGAGGTCTTCGACGAGCGTGGCACCGCGGGGACCAAGCTTCCGTTGACTCGCAACCGTTAGACCGGTGCCCTTCGGGGTGGGTACCCACGACGAGTTGGCATGCTGATCCTCAGCAGATATAGTTGCTCCAGCGCAATATGCTCATCTCTAGCATAAGTGGGGCCTACCCGCTCTTAGGAGGACCTGATGTCTCAGTCTCCAGTCCTGATTCCCACCGACGAGTTGTACCAGTCGGTCTCTCACGTCATCCCAGAGGTCGAATGGGCAGTCTTCGCCCCTGAGATCGAAGCTATCCAGCGCCTCAAGCAGGAGCGCAACGCCGTCATCTTGGCGCACAACTATCAAACACCTGAGATCTTCCACGGGGTCGCAGACATCGTCGGCGACTCGCTTGCGCTCGCTAAGGAGGCGCAGACTGTCGACGCTGACGTCATTGTGCTGGCTGGTGTGCACTTTATGGCTGAGACCGCCAAGTTGCTCAACCCCGACAAGACAGTCCTGATCCCGGATCTGCGCTCGGGCTGTTCGCTGGCCGAGTCGATCACTGGCGCGGATGTGCGAGCGCTTCGCGAAGCCAACCCTGGGATCCCGGTGGTGACGTATGTGAACACCTCGGCTGAGGTGAAGGCCGAGAGTGACATCTGCTGCACGTCCGGCAATGCCGTCAAGGTGATCGAGTCGCTCAATGTCCCGAAGGTCATCATGATCCCGGACGAGTTCCTCGCGCAGAACATCTCGCGACAGACCGGTGTCGAAGTCATCACCTGGGCGGGCCATTGTGAGGTGCACGAGAGATTCACCGCGCAGGACATGAAGCAACTGCGGATCGATCACCCCGAGGCTGTCATCATCGCCCACCCAGAGTGCCCGCCCGAGGTCATCGATGAGGCCGACATGTCCGGCTCGACCGCCCAAATGCTCGATTTCGTCGTCAAGCGCTCCCCCGCCCAAGTCGCCATGATCACCGAATGTTCGATGAGCGACAACATCGCCGCCGAGCACCCGGAGATCGACTTCCTGCGCGCGTGCAACATGTGCCCGCACATGAAGCGCAACAGCCTGGCCACCATCCGGCGCAGTTTGGAAACGATGACCAACGAGGTGACCATCGACCCCGCGATGGCTGAGCGCGCGCGCTTGGCCGTGACCCGGATGCTCGAGGTATGACGCCGCTCCAGCAGCCTGACGGGTCCGCACCGATCATCGTCGGCGCTGGCCTGGCCGGTTTGATGACCGCGGTGAATCTGTCGCCGCAGCCGTGTGTGGTGTTGACGACCGGCGAGCTCGGCACCGAAGCCGCCACCGGTTGGGCACAAGGAGGCATCGCCGCTGCTTTCGGGCCTGATGACTCGCCTGCCCTGCATGCGGCCGACACGATGGCCTCTGGTGCAGGTCTGTGCGATGCCGAGGTCGTCGAGGCCGTCACCGCAGCTGCACCTACGGCGGTGGAACGGTTGGCCGCGATCGGTGCAGAATTCGACCGGTCATCCGACGGGACCCTGCGACTGGGGTTGGAGGGTGCCCACTGCCGCAACCGGATCGTGCACGCTGGTGGGGACGGCAGCGGGGCTGAGATCCTGCGTGCGGTGGTCGAGACCGCTCGACGTACCTCGTCGGTGACCGTCTTGGAGCACACCCACGCCGTGGGCATCATGGTGGATGAGCAGGAGAATCGCGTCATCGGCATTGAAGTCGAATCCGACGACGGCCGGTGCGTTCTCCCCACCTCATCCGTGGTCTTGGCTACCGGCGGTTACGGAGCCTTGTGGCGGCATACCTCGAATCCGTTGGGAGCACGCGGTCAAGGACTGGCCATGGCCGCGCGGGCCGGAGCGCAGTTGCGCGACCTTGAGATGGCGCAGTTCCATCCGACCTCGTTGGATGCGGGACTCGACCCGATGCCACTGGTCAGCGAGGCAGTCCGGGGCGAGGGGGCCATCTTGATCGATGATCACGGCGAGCCCTTGCCGTGCGACAATCTCGCCTCGCGAGACATCGTCTCCCGGGCAGTCTGGGCCGAACTGACCTCTGGCGGTCGGGTGTACCTCGATGCGCGGAAGGCCCTCGGCGACCGGTTCTCGACCGTCTTTCCGGGGATCGACAGAGCCTGCAAGTCGGCGGGCATCGATCCGGCGACAGAGCCCATCCCGGTCCACCCCGCCGCCCACTACCAATGTGGGGGCGTCACGGTTGATCGCAGTGGGCGCACCACGGTCTCGGGCCTGTGGGCCGTGGGAGAAGTCGCAAGCACCGGCCTGCATGGGGCGAATCGACTGGCCAGTAACTCACTGCTGGAAGCCGTGGTGTGTGCGGGCTGGGTCGCCGCGGACGTGCGCGAAGCACCAGCGCACCCGATTGTGGACGTTGCCGCCGCGCGTGCTGACAATGCAATCGAAACCGCAGAGTCGCGGATGCAGTTGCGCACCCTGCTCACCAATGCTGCCGGAGTCGTGCGATCCCAAGACCCTTTGGAGGCCGCGGTCGGCGCCCTGAGTGAGAGCGTCGGACGAGCCGGCGTCGAGGGAATCAGTGACCACGAGTTGATGGCCCTGTTGATTTGCCGTAGCGCGTTGGGTCGCCTGGAGAGCAGGGGTGGTCATCTACGTTCGGACTACCCCGAAGCCGCACTCGAAGCGCGCCACACCACGGCCCAAGTCAGTGACCTCACCGAGTTCGTGGTAGCCGGATGAAACTCCCCGCACTGCCTCGAGTCATCACTGAGCCGCTCGTACGTGCTGCGTTGGTCGAGGACCTGGGCCGAGCCGGTGACGTCACCTCCGACGCGCTGATTCCGGCGACGCGGCGGGCCGCTTTTGCGTTGGTTGCCCGCGATGTCGGCGTCGTCGCAGGTCTCGATCAGGCGGCGGTCGCGTTCGAGTTGAGCGACCCACACATCATCTTCCGCAGCAAACTCGCGGACGGGGATCGAGTGAGTCCCGGCGATGTGCTGGCCACCGTGGACGGCGCGGCTCGATCCATCCTGACCGGCGAGCGAGTCGCCCTGAACTTCCTCGGCCACCTCAGCGGCGTCGCCACCGCCACCGCCAGCATCGCGGATGCGATCGCGCACACCGACGCCAGGGTGTGCTGCACACGCAAGACAACACCCGGCCTGCGAGCGGTCGAGAAGTATGCGGTGCGGGCTGGTGGTGGCTCCAACCACCGTTTCGGCCTCGATGACGCCATCCTGGTCAAGGACAACCACATCGCCGTCGCGGGCGGAGTGCGTGAGGCCGTCGCGCGAGCCAAGGCCGCAGCCGGGCACCTGATGCCGATCGAAGTCGAAGTGGACAGCCTGAAGCAGTTGAGCCAGTTGCTCACTGACCCCGTTACCGCCGTGTTGATCGACAACTTCAGCGCCGAGATGGCTGCCGAGGCGGTCGCGATGGTGACAGGCGCGATGGTGGTGGAGGCTTCGGGTCGAGTCACGGTGGACACCGCGCCGGGTCTGGCCGAAGCCGGCGTGGATGTCATCTCGGCTGGGTGGATCACGCACAGCGCCCCCGTGCTCGACATCGGTCTCGATGATATCTGAGGCTGCATGTCGGACCCCCCATACCTAGTATCGCGTGTCTGAAGTAGTTTCACGGTTCTTTGCTTTGGTCAGGATTTCATCAGCGTTCTTGGTCCACACGAAAGGCGTGCAGCGTTCGTTCCAGCCGTCGATGAAGGCCTCGATGGCGCTGATGAGGTCCTTGACGGAGGTGAAGGTGCCCCGTCGGATGGCTTGGCGGGTGATGATGCCGAAGAAGATCTCGACCATGTTCATCCAGGACCCCGACGTAGGTGTGAAGTGCATGGCGATCCGGGGGTTGCGGGCCAGCCAGGCCTGAACCTTGGGGTGTTTGTGGGTGGCGTAGTTGTCGGCCACGACGTGCAGTTTGACCCGCGGGTAGGCCTTGGCCACGAGTTTGAGGAAGTCTAGGAACTCGGCGTGGGTGTGCCGCTGGTAGCAGGCGTCGGTGACCTTGCCGGTGGCGACCTCTAACGCGGCGAACAGGCTGGTGGTGCCATTGCGTTTGTAGTCGTGGGTGGCCTTCTCCGGCAGCCCTGGCCGCAGGGGCAGGATCGGCGCGGTCCGGTCCAAAGCCTGGATCTGGGTTTTCTCGTCTATGCAGAGCACGACGGCCCGCTCCGGGGGGTTCAAGTAGAGGCCGACGACGTCGCGGACTTTGGCCTCCAGTTCGGGGTCGGTGGAAAACTTGAACGTCTCCCGTTTCCATGGTTTCAGGTCGTGCTCACGCCAGATCCGGGCCACTGAGGTGAACGAGATCCCCAGGTGTCGACCCAGCAACCGGGCCGACCAGTGCGTCACTCCCAGCTCTTTCGGCGGTCCCAGTAGCGTCTCGGCCACCACGGCCAGGTCATCACTCACCGGCGGGCGACCCGACCGGGGCAGATCCCCCAACGCGCCCACACCGCCAGCGGTGTACCGGGTCCGCCAATCGATCACCGTCGGCCGCGACACACCCAGCCTGGCCGCGATCGCCGTGTTCGAAAGCCCCTGGGAGGCCAATAACACGATCCGGGCCCGCTGGGCCAGACCAGCCTCCACCGTAGAGGATCGGGTCAACGAAGTCAGCGCGGATTCATCACCAGGACGCAGCACCAGCGGGGCAGCAACAGACATACCCCATTCTCCCAAACACGCACCGTAAAGTCATTTACGACACGCAACACTAGCGCACTGGCCGCACGGCACGTGCGGCCCCGTTGGCTCATACGCGTCGCAACACTTCTCGCTTTGCCTTTCGGAGGGTTTGCGTGACCGTTGAGTTCTCCAGCTGTCTTTTGCGCTGCTCCATCTGCGTCCCCAGCGCTTCCAGCGCCTCCTCGCCGAGTGCGTGCGACTGCGGAAACATGAAACGTTCCTCCTCGCCGGCGTGATGGTGCAGCGTCGCCGCGAGCATCTTCACCTCAGTTGCGAAGTCGGGTCCACCGGTGTCGGTGCGTAGGACGACGGCGAGTTGATCATCGATTGCGCGGTGCTCGGCCTCGGAGATCGCAAGCAGCGGGGTGACCTTTTCAACGGCCGGATAGAACAGTTCGTCTTCGATTTGTACGTGGACACCGAGTTCGCTCACCAAATCGTCGAGCAACTCCTTACGCTCTTTGCCCTGCTCATCGGTTGTCGCTTCTAGCTGCGTCAACAGCCCGCGAAGTACGTCGTGGTGCTCGATTAACACCTGGTCAGCTTTCATGGCTGTGTGTCTCCTCCGTGGTTGATGTCTGGCCGGTCGCGGCCCGTCGCGCCGGCGGGATCCGGCGGATCTCGATCTGTCCGTCTTGAAGCCGGGTCTGAAAGCTTGACAACGGGGAGGTCGCTGGCCCGGACGTCGCAGCACCGGTCTGCAGATCAAAGCGTGACCCATGCCAAGGACAAACGAATTGATCTCGGTACAGCCAACCCTCTGCCATCGGCGCTCCCAGGTGCGGGCATTGACCACCAAGAGCCGAAATGCGTCCTTCGTGGCGAATGAGGACCACCGGCACCCCTGAACAATCGACCGCAGTCGGGCTGTCCTCGGCTAACTCAGACTCAGCCAGCACCGCAACGAACTCCCGCGGCGTCAACCGGGCGTCAACGTGGTCGACACCGACTCGGTGTCGGAAGACCAGCCGGCCACCGAGATAGCTGCTGGCAATCGTCAACCCGTACCCAAGGGTGCTAGTGATCCTGGACCGGCCGTGCCGGCCGCGACGCCGGTCGCGCCACGAAAGTCCGTACAGAGACAACGCCACTGTGTTGAGCGCCCCGTGCAGCATTCCCGCCCGTCGGGCGTCATCGTGGGTGTGCTGCCAATCCGTGAGACCCGTAAGCGCCCCACCGATACCACCGACAACACCTAGCCCGACGGACATTTGTGCTGATTGACGGAACCCTGATGGTCTCGGCGCAATCATGTCCACCGTGTCGAGCACAAGGGCAGCAGTCCAGGCACCAACCGGGATATCGGTGATCAC
>JBBSNC010000123.1:0-7888 GCA_038232855.1 Actinomycetales bacterium | reverse complement strand
TGAGTTCAACCCTGATGCCGGTGGTGCTCACGTTCTGTTGTGCCCACGCGTAGGCATGCGCTGAGGCTTCGATGGCGTGCACCTGGGCCGCTGGCACCTGATGCTTGATGGCCAGGGCTACCGCGCCGCTACCGGTGCACAGGTCTACGACGAGTGGGCTGGGCATATCCGCTGCGAACTTCACGGCACGGGCAACCAGCAACTCAGTCTCCGGACGCGGTACGAAGACACCGGGTCCGACCGCAAGTCGAACTCCGGCGAACCAGGTAAAGCCGGTCAAGTGCTGCAACGGGACCCGCTGCGCGCGTTCGGCGACTAATTCCCGGTATGCCGCAACGTCAGCTTCGCCAAGACGCTCACCCAGCAAGCAGCGGCGCAGCATTTCGCTATGCGAGATATGCAACACAAACGCCAGCAGGCCTTCCGCGTCGACGCGAGCACTGGCAATGCCGACCTCGGACAGCAACATCGTCGCTCTGCGCAACTCAACATCGACCAGCGGAGTGGACCTACTCGTGTGGGCCTCCTCACCCATCATGCGTCAGGTGCTCATTGGTCGGCCAAGCCAGCCAATCGGGCGGCCTCGTCGGCCTCCATGGCCGAGGTCACGACGGGATCGAGATCGCCATCAAGGACGTGGTCGAGGTTGTAGGCCTTGAATCCGGTGCGGTGATCGGCGATCCGATTCTCCGGATAGTTGTAGGTTCGAATGCGCTCGCTGCGATCAACGGTGCGTACTTGGCTGCGTCGCTGAGCCGAGGCTTCGGCTTCGGCTTGGTCCACCGCGATTTGATGCAACCGCGCACGCAGGACCCGCATCGCCGACTCCTTGTTTTGTAGTTGCGACTTCTCGTTCTGGCAGGAGACAACGGTGCCGGTGGGCAGATGTGTGATGCGGATAGCCGAGTCGGTGGTGTTGACGCTCTGGCCACCTGGACCGCTAGACCGGAAAACGTCGACCTTCAGGTCGTTCGGATCAAGTTCGACATCCGCAAGGTCCTCGACCTCGGGCATCACGAGAACACCCACGGCCGAGGTGTGGATGCGCCCTTGACTCTCGGTGACCGGGACTCGTTGTACTCGGTGAACGCCGCCCTCATACTTCAGCCTGGCCCAGGGCGCTTGCCCGACCTCTGGGATACCGGCGGCTTGCACCGCGACTCTGACGTCCTTGTACCCACCCAGGTCAGACTCGGTGGCATCAAGCACTTCGGCTCGCCAACCGCGACGTTCGGCATACCTTAAGTACATCCGCACGATATCCCCGGCGAAGAGGGCCGATTCGGCACCTCCTTCACCCGCTTTGACCTCCAAGATCACGTCTTGGTCATCGTCAGGGTCTCTGGGCAACAGCAACCGGCGAAGGTCATCTGCCGCCTGCGACTCCTCGACCTCCAGTGCAGGCACCTCGGCCGCAAACCCGGCATCCTCGCCAACAAGTTCGCGCGCTGCACCGAGGTCGTCGGTTGTTGCTTGCCACCTGCGGTACGCAGCGATCGTGGGTGAGAGCGCGGAATACCGCTTGGTCAGCTTCCGGAACGCTGCCGGATCAGCGTGCACGGAGGGGTCGGCGAGCCGCTCTTCGATGGAGAGGAACTCCGCCATCAGCGGAGCAGCTGAATCGTCCATTCGTGCTCCTCCGATGACTCCGACGGGTGCGTTCGTTACTTGGCGGCCTTCTTGCCGTAGCGCTCCTGGAATCGGGCAACTCGACCACCGGTGTCCAGAATCTTCTGCTTGCCGGTGTAGAAGGGATGGCACTGAGAGCAGACATCAGCACTCAAGGCGCCGCCTGTCGCAGTGCTCCTGGTCGTGAACGTAGCGCCGCAGCTGCAGGTGACCTGAGTCTCGGTGTACTCAGGATGGATGTTCTTCTTCACGTGTCGATCTCCTTGGATGGGATCCCCCGGGTCGGTCTGCGGTGCGCGGACCGTGAACCGGTGGGCCAACGGATGAGTGTGCCAGATGGCCTGGCCATTCAACTAACGTAAACGGGCCGGGACGCATTCCAGGCTTCGCCCACCTCGGCCTGTGACTGGTGCCTAGTCTTCGTCGTCCAACTTGATCGACGAGGTCTGCTGCACCTGAGTGAGGAACTCGTAGTTGTTGCGGGTGTTCCGCAAACGGTTCAGCAACAACTCCAAGGCCTGCTGGGAGTCCAGCGCCGTCAACACCCGACGCAACTTCCACGCGATCTTCAACTCGTCGCCGGACATCAGGATCTCTTCGCGGCGGGTGCCAGAGGGGTTGACGTCGACCGCGGGGAAGATACGACGATCGGCCAACTGGCGAGACAGTCGCAACTCCATGTTTCCGGTGCCCTTGAACTCTTCGAAGATGACCTCGTCCATCTTGGAGCCGGTCTCGACCAAAGCAGTGGCCAGAATCGTGAGTGAGCCACCCTCCTCGATGTTCCGCGCAGCACCGAAAAAGCGCTTTGGTGGATACAGGGCGCTGGAATCAACACCACCGGAAAGAATTCGTCCGCTGGCCGGGGCCGCCAGGTTGTAGGCGCGCCCCAGACGGGTGATCGAATCCAACAACACAACGACGTCGCCGCCCATTTCGACCAAACGCTTGGCGCGCTCGATGGCCAGTTCGGCCACGGTGGTGTGATCCTCGGCTGGCCGGTCGAAGGTAGAGGCAATGACCTCTCCATTGACCGTGCGCTGCATGTCCGTCACTTCTTCAGGACGCTCGTCGACCAGCACGATCATCAAGTGAACTTCGGGGTTGTTGGAGGTGATGGCGTTTGCGATTGACTGGAGCACGAGGGTCTTACCGGCCTTCGGAGGCGACACGATCAAGCCGCGTTGCCCCTTGCCGACGGGAGCGACGAGATCGATGATCCTCGTCGTAAGGTTCTTCGGGTCTGTCTCCAACCGCAAGCGTTCCTGTGGGTACAGCGGCGTCAACTTGCCGAACTCCGGCCGTTGTTTGGCCTCGTCGGGCGTCATCCCATTGACGGTGTCCAAACGCACCAGCGCATTAAACTTTTGCCGGTTGTTGCCACCACCCTGGGGCTGCTCGCCGTCCTTGGGTGTCTTGATCGCACCGGCAACCGCATCTCCCTTGCGCAGTCCGTTGCGGCGCACCATGCCCATGGGGACATAAACGTCGGTGGCGCCGGGCAGGTAACCAGTGGTGCGGATGAATGCATAGCTGTCGAGCACATCGACGATGCCTGCTACGGCAACGAGCACGTCCTCTTCGGAGTAGCCCTCCTGCTCGTCCTGGAAGCCTTCACGGCCACCACCTTGAGCCGGTCCGCGACCACGCTTGCGGTCGCGTCCACGCTGACGGTTGCGGCGTCGCCCACCGCGGGAGTCATCGCCACCGCCGTCCCCACCACCCCGGTTGTCACTGCCCCGGTTGTCATTCCCGCGGTCGTTGCCCCGGTTGTCCTTGCCCCGGTTGTCATCGCCATGACGGCTGTCGCCGGACCCGCTGCCGCCGTCAGTCTGTACCTGATCGGTGCGCTCCTGTGTCGACTGCGCACGCTCGGCCCGGGGGGCACGCTGCTTGCCATTGCGCCCAGAGTCTTCTGCCGAGGCTGGCTCAGCATCACGAGCGGACGTGCCCTCTCGCGATCCCTGCTCCGCAGGAGTCGTTTCGGGAGTCGGCTTCTGACTGGTAGTGCTGCTATTGGTCTTGCTGGCCCGCGCCGACCCTGGGGTCACCCCGCCGTTCGCGCTACGGATCGCCGAGACAAGGTCGGCCTTTCGCATCTTCGGGTTCACCGAGATGCCCATTCCCCCCGCCAGACTCTGCAGGTCGGCCAAACGCATCGCGCTGAGCGAGCCTGTCTTGCTGCTTGTCTGAACGTCAGTTGATTCAGTCACAGAGTGTCCTTCTTTTCCCTCGTCTCGGATCAGGCCGAGAGGATGGTCATCAGTGGATCAGCGCCTATGCGCTGCTGGACGTGCTTCGTATGGGACTCATGATCTGTCGCGGTCACGGTTTCGTTCCCAAGCCAAAACTAAGCCTTCGAGATGAATGTTTGCGACGAAGCCGCGACTGCCTGGTGGGATTCACACTCGCGATCGGGCAGTGACTGCGCCGATACGCGCCCCATGAGGCTTACATCACAGTATCACTGACCGAGCGCGCGCGCGGCATTGACAACGTCACCCAGCACGGCAGACGCCGTTTCGGGGCCTCCGGCACCAGCACCGTGCACTCGGATAGCACCAGCCAATTCAGCTTCGATGACCAGAGCGTTGTTGCCGCCTCGGGTTTGCGCCAGCGGATCATCGGCGCTGATCGCCACTGGTCGCACAGCCAGTTCAACGCGTGGCCGTGTTGGATCACCGGAGGTCCAGGCCGAGGCCATCAGTTTGATCACCTGGCCGAATCCCGCTGCGGTTTGGAAGTCGGCGTCGGTGAGACCGGATATCCCCTCACGCTGCACGTCGGCCATCGTGACTTCAACACCCCACGCCAGCCTGGCCAAGATGACGATCTTCGCCGCAGCGTCGATGCCCTCGAGGTCTTCGGTGGGATCTGATTCCAGGTATCCCAACTCCCCCGCCCGCTGCACGGCATCCGCGAAGCCCAAGCCGTGTCGGGCCACCATGTCGAGCACGTAGTTCGTGGACCCGTTGACGATGCCCGAAATCGAGGTGATGCAATCCCCAGCCAGTGCCTCCCGCACGACCCGCAGTACGGGGATGGCAGCCATGACGGCCGCCTCGTAGGAGAGCGCCCCACCGTGGGTCACGGCCACCTGGTGCAGACCCGACCCGTGCAGGGCTATGAGTTGCTTGTTGGCGGTCACCACAGATCCACCCCGACGCAGAGCCTGATCGATCAAGGAACGCGCAGGCTCCATGCCGCCCATGACTTCAACCACGATGTCAGCACCGTTGGCGACGCTGTTGGCGTCCTCGGTCAGCAATGCTGCTGCCTGCTCAGACAAGGCCCGCGGAGTCGAGGCGTTGCGGACGGCGATGCCGGACAACTCGATCTCCCGACCGACTCGACTGGCATACACCTCAGCGCGACTGATCAGCGCCTCGGCTACAGCAACCCCTACGGTGCCGCAACCCAGCAGACCGACTCGGATGGGCATGTGACTCATGGCGCGCTCGCTTTCTGCACCAAAGGTGCTCACATCCGCTCAGGGGCGCCGACACCGAGCAGCCCCAGCCCGTTGGCCAACACGGTAGCCGTGGCACTGTTCAGCCATAGCCGTGTGCGGTGCAGATCGGTGATGGTCTCGCTCGCGTCCGTCGGACGAACGCGACAGTCGTCATACCACTTGTGGTATTTGCCAGCGAGGTCTTCGAGATATCTGGCCACCCGATGCGGTTCGCGCAGCGTCGCTCCTTGCGCCACCGCGCGTGGGAAGTCGCCGAGCACGGCTAGCAAAGCCGCCTCAGACTCGTGCGTCAGGAGGCTGGGGTCGAAGCCGTCCTCGATGGCCACGCCGTCTTGGCGGGCGAGGCGGTCCACGTTGCAGGTGCGTGCGTGGGCGTATTGGACGTAGAAGACGGGGTTGTCGTTAGTCCGCTGCCGCATCGCCTCACCATCGAGGTCCAGTGGCGAATCCGCTGGGTAGCGAGCGAGCCAGTAGCGGACAGGGTCTGCACCAATCCATTCCAGCAAGTCGGAGAGGTCGATGGCGTTGCCCCGCCGTTTGCCCATGCGCTCCCCCGAAATGTTGATCAACTGTCCGATCAACACCTCAATGTTGACCTCAGGGTCATCTCCGGCGCACGCCGCGATTGCCTTCAGCCGGTTGACGTAGCCGTGATGGTCGGCACCCAGCATGTAGATTTTGGACGGAAATCCACGGTCCTTCTTGCTGAGGTAATAGGCCGCGTCGGAGGCGAAGTATGTCGGCTCCCCCGAAGCCCTGATCAGCACCCGGTCCTTGTCGTCACCGAAATCGGTCGTGCGCAGCCACACGGCATCCTCGGCGTCGAAGACGTGTCCCTGCTCGCGCAGTCGCTCGACGGAATCGGCCACTGCCCCCGAGTCGTGCAACGACTTCTCCGAGAACCAGATATCGAAGTGCACAGCAAAGGCCGCCAGCGTGTCCTTGATCTGCTGTACCTGCAGTTCACCCCCACGTTCGCGCGCCACTGCGATGGCCTCGGCTCGCGGCATCTCCAGCCACCCCGGTTGCTCTTCTTGGAGCCGACTGGCGATCACATCGACGTAGGCACCTGTATAGGCCCCCTCCGGCGGAGTTTGCGCGAGGGCGGCGGCCAGGATGCCGACACCGAGCTTGTCCATCTGGGCGCCCGCGTCGTTGAAATAGTGCTCAGCCACGACCTCGGCGCCGCTGGCCTGAAGCAGTCGCCGCAACGAATCACCGAGCGCCGCCCACCGGGTGTGCCCTAAGTGCAGCGGCCCGGTCGGGTTGGCCGAGACGAACTCGAGGTTGATGACCTGGCCGACCAACGCGGTGTTCGTGCCGTATGCCGACCCAGCCTCGACGATCGTTTTGGCCAACACGCCTGCGCTGGCCGCTTCTAAGGTCACGTTGATGAATCCGGGACCGGCCACGTCGGCCTTGGCCACTGCCGGAGTCTGCGCCAAGCGGGAAGCTAAAACTCCGGCGACAGCCCGCGGAGGCATCCCGGCCTGCTTGGACAGTTGCAGCGCAATGTTGCTCGACCAGTCTCCGTGATCACGACTGCGGGGTCGCTCAACGCGCACTTCAGCAGCGGTGCAGGTCGGCACATCCCCCGCCTCGATGGCCTGCTGGAGGGCACCACGAATGGCATCGGCGAGTTGCTCGGGAGTCACCTGGGAAGTCTAAGCGCCCACCGAGACCCCCGGGCCTGCAAGCGCACGCGCGCACTGCAGCGACGATGACCAGCACGGCGACAGTTGCGGCAGCCAAGGCGGTCAGGGACGACTGCGGTTCGTCTGTTGCCCGCGCCACCGCGATCCAGACCAGCCCCCCGACCGCAGCAAGATCGCTGACGAATGGCCCGGGGTCCACTCCGGTGGCGACCAGAGCGGCCGTGATGTTGGCCAAGTAGCGACTGAAACCCATCCGAGATACAGGCCGAAGGTGCCATCGATGATGACGCGGTCCGCCAGAGCGTGCTCAGACAGCGTTGTCAGCCGCTGGAGCAAGACTCCCAGCATCAGCGCTAGCGTGGCGACAACCCCGACGCTGGCCCAGATCGAGAATGCCGGACCGGCGGGCGCCAGGCGCGTCGCATCTGCCGCCAGCGCTCCCCCCGAGGATGCCTCTACCCGGGTGCCCAACACCCCCACGCCACACAGGGTCCCGACCACACAGAAGATCTCGGAGGCAGTGAGGTGAGCTGCCTGATCCGGTCGCTGGTCTGGGGCGCGCTCATGCTCCACCTCTCACTCGTCGGCCACGCCACGTCAGGGCGCGCCGTCCTAGTTTGCCAAAGGCGCTGCCGCGGCCGGAAAGGACCGTCCGAAATGTCGTGCTGACCCTTGCAGACTGCTAGCCTGACTGGTCGTTGCCCCCGTAGCTCAGGGGATAGAGCACCGCCCTCCGGAGGCGGGAGCGCAGGTTCGAATCCTGCCGGGGGCGCAATCGGCCTGTCTCAGGGTATGAATAGGGTCTGAACCCAGACAACGGGGGTTCAGGCCTTATTCAGGTATGAGGCCAGTGTTCAGGTGGCTCTGGCCGACTTTGGCCCACTATCGCCGTGCCCGCGGAAAGCAATAGTGCACAAAAGGTGTCACGAGTGAAAAGCCATGGCCGACAGCCGCAGAGCGGAGCTAGCTAGTTGTACTGACCACGGACGTTGGTGACACGGGGTGATGTGCTGGACATGGTGAGAACCTCCGGGTGGGGTGGGGCTGTCTGAGGGCTCACACCACACCATGGAGGTCCTCATGCCCCACGCTAACGCCCCACTGTCCCCTACCGGCCGGTTGCGCCTGGCCC
>JBBSNC010000122.1:0-7936 GCA_038232855.1 Actinomycetales bacterium | reverse complement strand
GTGGAGTCAGCGCCCGAAGGTGCGAGCCCCAGCGTCACCGTAGTCGTGACCAAGGCGGTGCCGGTGGGCGGCTGGCAGGCCACCGTGCGGGCGCGTGCGGGCCTAGTGCCAGCACCGTAGCGCTGGTGCCAGCGTTACGGTGCTGGTGTCCGCAACAGCAGTGCCGCAGCGACGTCCGGCAAGGGGGGGTGTGGGCAACTAGCGCGAAGGCCGAGGGGGTGGCGGAATCGAGGACGAGGGCCGGCCCGGGGGTTCTTTGCCCGGGCGCTCCCCACCGGGCGTCATCGAAGAGGATCCGCCTTGCGAGCCAGCAGGCCCTGAGGATGTTGGCGGTGCAGTTGCGGGTTTCTGTTCCCGCTTCTCGCTCGGCTTCTCCGATGCGCGGGTGGGGGTTTCACGGGTGGGGTTCTTGTTGTTGGCTTCACTGGAGGAGTGCGGCGATTCCGTCGTCTGTGTCTTCTTGACCTCCTTGCGCAGCCGCTTGACCTCGCCGCGCTTCTCGCCTTGGCTTTTCAACCCGATGCTCAGCATGACGCTGCCGATCGAGAGCACCAACACGGTCACCGCGCCGAGGAAGAACAACTGCAGAGGGGTGAGATCTGCGGTGAAGACACCCCAGTCGATGGAGAGCGGGTCCAACCCCCGAGTGGCGAAGATGACATAGAGCACCACGATGACGGCCAGGATGACCAGGATGAGACCGAGAGCAAACATGGTGGCCTTTCAAGAGTGAGACATGCCTTGTTGCAATCTTAGCCGAATCGGCCGCGTCAGCGTCCGGCACTCGCGGCGACCGGCTTACCCAACTTTCGGCATACCGGATAACAGATGTGCAAGCACGCGGATGGCGCCGCCCTTGTCTAGGGGCTCGTTCCCGTTGCCGCACTTTGGGGACTGGACGCAGGCTGGGCAACCGTTGACGCATCGGCATTCACGGATCGCGTCAAGGGTCGCTCGGAGCCAGATCTCGGCGCGATGGAAGCCGTGCTCAGCGAACCCCGCCCCCCCGGGGTAGCCGTCGTAGACCAGCACGGTGGGTAGGCCGGTATCTGGGTGACAGGCAGTCGAAACACCCCCGATGTCCCATCGGTCACAGGTGGCGATCAACGGCAATAGGCCGATGGAGGCATGCTCGGCTGCGTGCAGCGCACCGGGAATATCGGCCACGCCGACGCCCGCCAGGGCTAGTTCCTCCAGCGGCAGCGTCCACCAGATTGCCCGAGTGCGCAGCGTCCTGGCGGTCAGCTCGAGCCGATGGCGACCAATGACTTCACCATGTGGCAGGCGCCGTAGGAAAGATGTCACTTGCGAGGTGACCTCCACTTGTCCACACGCCAAGGTGGCCGGACCCCACTGACACGTCAGCGAGGGCCCCACTGGGTCAATCTTGAAGTCGCTGGTCGCAGCGGCCTGGGTGCTCCACCCCGGATCCCCGGCAACCACCACCGCGCTGCCGGCCTCCAGATCCAGCTCAGTGACCACATACGCCTGTCCTTGATGCAGGTAGACCGCGCCTGCGTGGACTGCGGATTGGGCGCGGGCCTCATCGACCATGCCCACCACCCGGCCAGTGCTGGCCTCGACGATGCGCACTGAGGTGCCGACGCCGCGCAGGCTTACGTGGTCGACGGCTCGATCCGCCCTGGCCCAGAACCAGCCGTGAGGTCTGCGGCGCAACACGCCTCGGGCGACCAGCGCATCGGCGAGAGCAGGCAAGGCGGCGCCGAACCACTGCGAGTCGTCTTCGGTCAGCGGAATCTCGGCGGCCGCAGCGGCAAGGTGGGGGGCCAGGACATGCGGGTTGCTGGGATCGAGCACGCTCGCCTCCAGCGGTCGCCCAAAAATGCGTTCAGGGTGGTGCACCAGATATGTGTCGAGCGGGTCGTCGGCAGCAATGAGCATGGCTAGCGACGGCTGCCCGGCGCGGCCGGCTCGCCCAGCTTGCTGCCACAGGGACGACAGCGTGCCGGGCCAGCCCGCGATCAGCACAGCATCTAGCCCGGCGATATCAATGCCGAGCTCGAGGGCATTGGTTGCTGCAAGCCCGAGAATGCTCCGGTCGCGAAGTTTGTGCTCCAGCGCCCGGCGATCCTCTGGCAGGTAACCGCCGCGGTAGGCGGCCACTCGCCCGGCCATGTCAGCGTCATGCTGCTGCAGGATGCGCCGCGCGGCGTCCGCAACAACTTCCACGCCGACCCGCGAGCGGGCGAAGGCCACGGTCTGCACTCTGGCGCTGACAAGTTCGCTCAACAGGTCGCCGGCCTCGGTCACGGCGCTGCGCCTGTTGCCGTCTTCCTTCAACGGCGGCTCCCACAGCGCGAAGGTCATCTCCTCGCGAGGGGAGCCATCTGCGGTCACGGCTGCCACCGGAGAGCCGATCAGGGCGCTGGCCTGGCCTGCTGGCTCGGCCATAGTTGCCGAGGCAAATGCCACGGTCGGTCGGGCGCCATAACGAGCCGCCACCCGCAGGAGGCGACGCAGCACGGCAGAGACGTGAGCGCCGAACACCCCACGGTAGACGTGACACTCATCGACCACGACGTACTGCAGTTTGCGCAAGAAGGTGGCCCAGTGCGCGTGACCAGGCAGCAAGGAGTGATGCAGCAGATCGGGGTTGGTCAACACCAGATGGGCGTGGTCGCGGATCCAACGGCGTTCCTCACTCGCAGTGTCACCGTCGTAGGTAGCAACCCGCAGATCTGGCAAGGCCAACGCGTGCAGGCGCTCCTGCTGATCGGCGGCGAGGGCCTTGGTCGGGGCCAGATAGATGGCTGTGGCCCCTCGGCCGGTGGGAGCGAGGGTGCCACGACTGAGCGAGGTCAAGACCGGCAACAAGAAGCCAAGCGACTTGCCAGACGCCGTGCCGGTTGCGCAAAGCGTGTGCTGGCGTGCCCACAAGGACTGCGCCATCTTTTCTTGATGGCTCCACAGCGATTCGATTCCCGATCCGCGCAGCGCTGCATACACACTCGGTTCTACCCAGTCGGGAAAGTCCACGTGGCGAGCGGTCCGGGCCGGGATGGTTTCGGTATGCAGCAAGGCACCTGATCGGTAGCCACGGGCCAAGTGGGCTAGCGCCGCAACGGGGTCGAATCCAGACGAGGGTGCCATTGGAGCCACCGTATGCTGAACGCTCGGGTGATCTTGGAGTCCAACAGCCGCTACTCTGAGCCGCACACGTCCCATTTTCTGTTGGTGCACCGACGTCGATGCGCCCTGCACGGAGGTAACGAATGACGCCGATGACTCAGGAGATCGACCTCGGTTGGGGTGGCACGTCGATTGTGAGTGTCGTCCTGCTGATCTCGATTGCAGCTCTGGTGATGGGATTCAAATTTCGTCAAGAGGTGCTGGCCACTTCGCCGGGCACCGAGCGGATGCAGGAAATCGGTGCGGCCGTCCAGGTCGGCGCCCAGGCGTACCTGCGCCGCCAGTTCACCACCCTGAGCGTCTTTGTCGTGATCGCCTTCTTCTTGCTTATGTTGCTGCCTGCGGACGGGATGGGCATCCGAGTGGGGCGCTCCCTCTTCTTCCTGCTCGGGGCTGGCTTTTCGGCGGGGATCGGCTACCTCGGCATGAGCTTGGCGACGGCCGCCAACATGCGGGTCGCTGAGGCTGCCCGCACCTCTGGTCGGGACCTGGGTATGAAGATCGCCTTCCGCACCGGGGGCACCGTGGGTATGGCGACCGTTGGCTTGGGGCTGTTCGGAGCAGCCCTCGTGGTGCTGATCTATGAAGGGGACGCCGCTAAGGTGCTCGAAGGCTTCGGCTTCGGTGCCGCTCTGCTGGCCATGTTCATGCGGGTTGGCGGTGGCATTTTCACCAAGGCTGCCGACGTGGGGGCCGACCTCGTCGGCAAGGTCGAGGCCGGCATACCTGAGGACGATCCGCGCAACGCGGCGACGATCGCCGACAACGTGGGTGACAATGTCGGGGACTGCGCCGGCATGGCCGCCGACCTGTTCGAGTCGTATGCCGTCACGCTGGTTGCTGCGCTGATCCTCGGCACCGCGGCGCTCGGTGCCGACGGTTTGACCTTCCCGCTGATCATCCCGGCGATCGGCGCGTTGACCGCCATCTTGGGTGTCTACATCACCAAGGCTCGGCCCAATGAGAGCGGTTTGGCCGCCATCAACCGTGGCTTCTACATCTCGGCGCTGACTGCTGCTGGGGTCTCGGTGTTGGCGGCCCTCGTGTTCTTGCCGTGGAGCCTGCCCGCCGAGATGAACGAGCTGTCCATCTTTGCCTCGACCTCCACACCCGACGTGAACCCAGCGTTCCGCGGTGCGTTGGCCGTGATCATCGGCATCCTGCTCGCGACCGCCATCTTGTGGCTGACCGGCTATTTCACCGGCACGGATTCCAAGCCCACCAAAGATGTGGCCCGCACCTCATTGACGGGACCGGCAACCGTGATCCTGTCGGGCATCGGCGTCGGCTTCGAGTCGGCCGTCTACACGGCAGTCACGATCGCTGGGGCGGTCTACATCCTGTTTACCCTCGGCGGTGGGTCGCTGATTCTGTCACTGTTCTTCGTGGCCTTGGCCGGTTGCGGTCTGCTGACCACGGTTGGCGTCATCGTCGCTATGGACACGTTCGGCCCGGTCTCGGACAACGCCCAGGGCATCGCCGAGATGTCTGGTGATGTTGTTGGCGAGGCAGCCCAGGTGCTCACCGAACTCGATGCGGTTGGCAACACCACCAAAGCCATCACCAAGGGCATCGCCATCGCCACGGCCGTGCTGGCAGCGACTGCGTTGTTCGGCTCCTACTGGGATGCGGTCAGCACCTCCATTGCCGAACTCCCCGGTGGCAGCGCGGATGAGGTGTCCTCGGTCTACCAGTCGTTCCTGGTGTTCGACCCACGCTCGCTGGTCGGGCTCATCATCGGCGGGTCGGTGGTCTTCCTGTTCTCCGGTCTGGCCATCAACGCGGTCACCCGGGCTGCGGGGGCCATCGTGTTCGAGGTGCGGCGTCAGTTCCGTGAGATGCCCGGCATCATGAACTACACGCAGAAGCCCGACTATGCCCGCGTCGTGGACATCTGCACCAAGGACTCGCTGCGCGAACTGGCGACACCGGGGTTGCTGGCGGTCTTGGCACCGATCGCGGTCGGCTTCTCACTCGGGGTCGGCGCCTTGGCCGGATATCTCGCCGGGGCGATCGGCACGGGTGTCTTGATGGCGGTCTTCCTCGCCAACTCCGGTGGTGCGTGGGACAACGCGAAGAAGATCGTCGAGGACGGCCACCACGGCGGCAAGGGCACAGCGGCGCACGAAGCCACCATCATTGGTGACACCGTCGGCGACCCGTTCAAGGACACTGCTGGCCCGGCGATCAACCCGCTGATCAAGGTGATGAACCTGGTGGCCCTGTTGATCGCGCCGGCCATCGTGTCGATGTCGATCGGCGATGGCGCCAACGACGTGCTGCGTTGGACGATCGCGCTGGTGGCGACCGCAGTCATCGTGGGCGCGGTGTGGTTCAGCAAGCGTCGCGGTCTGGCGATTGCCGAAGACGTCGAGCAGGCTGCCGACACTGACTGAAGGCTCAGCTGCAGCGCCTTCGCGGGCTGCGGCGCGGGCAGCGGCCGCAGGCAATCGGGGATGGCCTCGTGGCTGCCGTTCTCGGCGAGATCTATCTGTGCGCATCTGAGACCGGGTGGTATCGCGCAGTTACTGGGCAATTGGGATTTGGCGGCAGGGGAGGACTGGCGCGAGCATGTGCAGGCGTGGCTGCCGACCGCGCTGGACGGGTGGATCATCCAGCGCGATGAGCAGGACGTCAGCGACTACGCGATGATCTGGGCACGAGATGCCGGCCACGCGCCCGGCACGCCGGAGTTCGAGCGCTGGTATGCGGCATGGTTGGACGACTTCGTTGCACGCGGAGTTGAGCGGGTTGGGTTTGGGGGATCACTTGCAAAACCCGAGCGAAGCCCGTGACACCTGGAGCGTGCTGGAAGAGGTAGCCACCCCTGTCGCGAATCCGATGGGTCCAGCTGTACTGGCTGGTCTGCGGGCGCGCAGTTGGCTAGCGATGCACGACGACGAGCAACTGCTGGCGGTGCCGTGGTCTGTCGCCGACGATGTCACTGAGGAACGAATCGGTCGACTTGGTGCCACTGACCCGATGGTCATCCAATTGCGCCAAGGCGGCGGACTGCGCCGCGTGGTACGGCTGGACTCATTGTCTGCTGGTTTGATGGGGGCGCTCGACGGGGAGATCAGCGCGGCCCAGATCGTGCAGGCCCTTGCGGCGCTGAGCGATACCTCGGTTGATGGCGTTCGGGAAGCGATCGTTCCCGTAATTCGGGCTTTGGTCGCCGACGGCCTCTTGCGCTAACCCGAGGTCACTGATGGATCAGGCGGAGACAGAAACCGTGCGTCGCGACCGGCCGAAGTGGGTATCTGCACGGCTGGGAGACTCGACATAGGGTTCGAAGACTTGGTCACTGCCCTTCCACGTCGCCCAAAGACATTCGGCCGTCTCAGCGTCCATTTCGAAGGCGCGGATGAAGAGCTCCAGCGATCGTTGGGAGAGTGACTTGCCGCTGAGAGCCCGGCTCACGGTGTCCTTCAACCGCCTCGGGAGGTCGGCGTTCGTCAAGGGCTCTTCGCCTGTGGCCCATTGATGGTCAGCTAGCACTCGGGCGATAGCCCCTTGATGAATCCCGCGACCGCCGCTCGGAGCGTGTCGCGCCCACTTGGCGCGTAGCTCAGGATCCTCACGTAGCAGCGTGCAGAGCATCTCCACCGTGCGCATGCGCGCCTGGCGACGCAGTGCGGTTTTGGTACGAGCCATCGCAATCGGCTGGAACGAGTGGACGGCTGTATGGCGGCTCATGGGGGACCTTCCGAAGGGAGCACTCCTGTCCCCTGCCTAGAGCACGCTTGAGACCGCTTGATACACGTGATGTCTAGCCAATCTGGCCACGCGAAAAGGGCATGCGCACCAGCGAACGCCAGATTCCTATTCAGCGTTTGGTCCGTGACGGAGGAACTCCGCAAGGTCCTATAGGTCGCCACACCCGTGAGGACGTGCCGCCTTCGGTCAGGACAACGTCACTAGCGAGCCTGACCCATCAGCCCAGGCGGCTGCGGCATAAGTGTCTGGGCGGCGGCGTATTGGGCCTGTCTGGCCATTTCCACATCTCCTTCTTGATAGGCGATCAATGCCTCGGTCGTCGCCGCTAGGGCAGCCGTCGTGTCGTCGAAGATCTTCTTCACGTGCGGATAGACCACCTCTTCGGAGAATTCGCTGAGGCGCATGGCGACGTGGGGACTGCGGGGCAGAGCCAATCCGAGTTCGACGAAGCTGTCATTGATCTGCACTTCGTCGCTGATGTAGTCCTCGGCGCTTTGCCCCGCATTCGCCAACACCTGCCTGACTTCGGTGACATGGATGTCCCATTCAGTCATGTGTCATCTCTTTCGGATGGTGCGTGGATGCCGGTGTCAGCCGATGTTCGACACGGCAAGCCGGGCTCGGCCTTGGGCAGCCATCGCGGTTTCGTCGTTGTTGCTCAGCAGCGTGCGCACCAGGGTGATGATGCCGCGGACTTCGTTACTGGCTCGGCGCCAGCGCTGCTCGACCAGGTGATATTCCTCCGAGACCCCGTCGGCCTGGAAGTCGGACATGGCGGCGGCAACCTGCGCGTCGCGCGTGGCCATGAGGGACTCGAGCCGGCCGATGAGGTGGGTGATGTCGGCCTGCACTGAAGCCGAGACGCCGGTATCGAATGAGATGCGGTCAGTTGTGCTCATGGGAATGTTTCCTTTCGGTCAAAGCCCGGTGTATGCCGACTCGACGGCAAACCCGGTGCGGTTAGTTGGTAGGTGATGTGCTCAGGCCCGCGAACCGAAGCGTGCACCGTCAAAGTTGGCCTGGCCTTGGGCCACGGACGCGTTGTCGCTGGCCTCCATGTCGCCGCTCT